>CP043992.1 GCA_015139955.1 Candidatus Stammera capleta | reverse complement strand
CACCAGCAAAACAACGCATAAACACCAGCAAAACAACGCATAAACACCAGCAAAATAAAATTAAAAAAACATCAAAAACATTCTGATCTTTCAGAACATTGAAGCAATTAAAATACACTCACCATGTATTTCATGTATTTACATATATTAAACATGTATTAAGAAAAAAAAAATGTTAATAACTTAAATAAGGTACGTGAGGACAACTATTTTTTAATTTCAAACCAAATTTTAAAATTCAAATATTAACCTGAGGATAAAAAAAACAAACATAATTTAATTTCTTAATGAATTCTATTTTAAAATTAGATAAACCCTTACAAGTATTGGAATAATTAGAACCAAATTGACGTTTTAAATTTTTTCAAGAAATTAACACACTTTTTTTATTATTAATTATTCTGGTTCTTCAAGTTAATCATATATATATATCTATAGCTAAAGGAGATCTCATAATTTTAATAACTCTTAAATCTACTGGTAAAGAAGTATGTTTAACTTCTTCATAAAATTTTTTAGATAATTTAATTTCATTATTAAAAACATTTTTTTTTCCTCAACAAAAAAAAATATTATCAACTATTGTTAAATTACTAAATTTATGTATATTTTTATAATGATAAGTTAAAGATATAGTAGAATGAAATAATCTGATCATTTGATTTTTCACTCTATTTATAGAACCATATTTACCTCCAGTAGGAGATAATCCTAATTTTTTTATAAACTCATTTTGATTTTTACCTAAATATAATTTAGGAGATTTAGTTAATTTTACTTCAGTACATAGTCAAATCATAATAATACGAGGAATTAAACCATAAGGTAAACCATATTCAGGATCAGCAATAATTTTTAAAGTCATATTTCCATTACTCCTTTTAAAAAAAGTATTTTTTATATTTGAATGAGGTATAGAAGTACAAGCTAAAATACTGGTAATATAACCAATAGATTTATTATTAATTGCACTAATAGAATCAATATTTAATTTAGTAAAAACATTTTTATTAATAAACTTAATTTTTTTTTTACATTTCATATTTAAATTTTAAGTTAAATAATTTTATTAGAAATTAATTTACGAAAAACTGAAAAAAATATTGAAAAAAATATTTTTTTCAGTATAATATTCTTATGCGAGAACAAAATTAAGTAAAATAAATAATTTAAATTTTTAAAATAATGTTTAAAAAGAACGAAATATCTTATAAAAACATATTTTTATTAAGTATAAAAAATCTATTTTCAATAAGTATAATTAGTATTATTACAGCATTAATTGTTGGAATAAATCCTGCAACTATTTTTTTTTTAAATAGTATTAATAATGTTATGTATTTAGTATTAAATAATTTTAGATATCCATCATATATGATACCTAATTTAATGTTTATTTCTCCTATTGTGATGTTAATATCTAAATATAAAAAGTATGAATTTATACTAAGTGGTTTTATTTTTTACGGAATACTTTTTTTTTTAATGAGTTTTATAATTACAAAATATGGTTTTTATTGATTAAATTTTATTTTTCCTCCTAATTTATTAGGATTAATAATTACTATTATGGGATTGGATTTAATTAATATATCAATACAAAAATTAAATGTTAGTAATTGAAAATTAATGTCTATTTTTTTATTTACATTTTTAGTAACAACTTTAAGTTCAATATTTTGACATAATTTTTTATTTGTACCTATATTTATAGGTTTAATATCGGGTTATACACTTTCTATTTTACTGAATGTTATTAGTTTAAAAAAAATTTATGAAACACCATGATTTGTTTTACCTAAAATTTATTTTTTAAAAACTAATTTTAGTTTGGATATATTTCTAATCATTTTACCTATAGCATTAGTTTCTGTTATTGAATATATAAGTTTTTTAATAATAACAAAAGAAATTAATAAAGATGATTCAAATGAAAAAAATCTATTATGTAAGTCTATTTTGGTGAATAGTTTTATAAATATTATATTAAGTTTTGTAGGTTCTATACCTTCTATATTCTATAATGAAAGTATTAAATTGACATATTTAAAAAATAAATTTAACTTAGTAATATTTTTGACTTCTATATTATTTATATTTATTTCTTTTTTAGGTAAAATATTTGTATTAATACAATTAATTCCTATGCAAAGCATAATAGGTATATCTTTATTTGTATATGGTATAATGATACCATCAGGTATTAAAATAATGATGGATTCAAATATAAATTTAAATAATTTTCAAAATATTATATTAATTTTTGTAACTTTTATTTCTGGGGTTAGTGGTTTTAAATTGGTTTATAAAAATATAGAAATAAAAGGTTTAGTTTTAACTATTATAGTGGGAGTAATTTTAAATCTATTATTTAAATTTATTAATTATTTTAAAATAAAATTTAAAAATATATTTTTCTATTAAATTTATCTTTTATTCCTGATTTTCTAAAAAAATATGTATTTATTTGATCACGTCATTCACATGCATTAAGATATTGTTTTCTTAATATATTTTTAATGTTTTTAAAAATTTTAGGGCATATAAATTCTTTAATTTTTTTTCATAAAAGAATTCATTTAATAATGTGATTTACTGATTGAAAATGAGTATCATAAATATATTGTATAATACTTTTCTTATTATGTTTTAAGTAAAAATTATATGGTAATTTATGAAAAAATAATATTAGTTCCTCAGGACATTTATTTTTATTACTAAATATTAATCTATTTTTGTGAAAATATTGTTTAATATATTTTTTTCTATTAGTACCTAAACCGTATCTATCAGAATTATGATATATACCTTTATTAGAATATTCTTCATGATCTATGTTAGGTTTATATTTATCAGATGCTACCATACCTCCTATACCTAAAGGAGAAGTATATTTTTCATATATTTTCCAACTATTAAACATAATTTTACTAATATTATTTATTAATAATTTATTAGAATTAAAAGAAAGTTGTATTCATTCCTTTAATAAATTATTTAAATTAATTTCTAAATTTCATAATAGTCTTCCAAAACCAAATAGATTAGCTTGTGCTAATTCATTAGCAGTTCAGTTAGAATTATCACCTATATTAGATATACCAGATATACCATAATTTTTAATATTATATATTTTACCAGAAAATATTTTTTTTATCTTTGATTTATTTTTATTACCTAAACAAAAAGTATTAAAATTTAATATATATTTTCATTGTGGTAATAATCAACATATATCTTTTTGACCAGTATATTCTTGAGTTATTTGTAATTCTAATATTTGTGCTGTATATTTCATGGAACCAAATAAACTATTAACAGGTTCCCTAATTTGTCCACCTATAGGGCCATTATTTATTTGTAAAATAACATTATCTAATAATAATCCATCTAAATAATAAAACTTTTTATAAGTAAGACATGCTCTATCTATATTACGAAATCTTCAATTTTGTTGTTCATATGAAAAACATTTTATAATTAAAAAACCATTAAAATTTTTTAAAAAATTTCCTATTAATCTAGAATATTCAATAATTTTTTTTATTTCTATATTTTTTTTAAAATTAATTATCAATCCACCTAAAAAAGGCATATATTCATATATTTCTTCAATTTTTTTTATTCATCATTGAATAATTTTATTATCAGTAAGATTAAAATTTTCTAATTTACCTAATATAAAAGGACTTTTATAATTTATAGAAAGAAATATTTTAATATTATATTTTATATATATATTATATATTTCATATAGTTGAATTAATCATGGTTTGGTAATTAAATAAGTATCATATAAATTAACTTTATAACTATTTATACATAAATAGTTTATACCTATACTAGCTAGTAGTCTAGCATAGTATTTAATTCTTAATAAATTAAAATGTATTTTATTATTAAAAAAAAAAATAGAATTTCCTGCATAATTTTTATCTATATTACCATTAATGTGATCTAGATGGTTGATCATTCTAATTTTTACATTTGGTTTTTCTTGAATATAAAAATTTTTATTTTTTTTAATTAAATTTAATTGAATTAATTTAAATAAATTAAATAAACCATATACAAATCCATTTTTATTTTTAGAATTTATGTATAACTTATTATTCCTATAATTTATAGAATACTCTTCATTTTTAAAAGTTAATTTATATTTAAATATTAAAGTAGCATTTTTTTCATTTTTTATAAATTTAGATATTTTTTTATTTGTAAAAAAAATTATTTCTTTTTTTAAGAAATTATTATCATCGGGTATATATATTTTACCAAAAATATTAGTTTTTAATATTTTTTTAAATCAATCTTTATCTTTTAAATTTGGTAATCAACATCTTGAATACATTTATTTTATTTTTAAAATATTTAAATTTATAAAAAACCTTAAAACCTTAATACAAAGATTAAGGTTTTAAAATTTTTATATCTTACTTTACTTTATATAAGAAGGACAGCTATTTCCTGTAACATTTTCGTTCATTTTACCAGTAGGAGTTACATTTTCCATCATAATATTAGAACCTTTTTTAATACTAACATTATTAAATGTAACTTCTATATTATTACCTTTTAAACCACGGAAAATAAACTTACCTGGTGTTAATACTTTAACATTACTAAAAGTAATATTTTTATAATAAGGTATTTTATTACCTGATGCATTTTTAATATAAAACATATCTAAATACATAGGATATTGTACATCTTTAATGCATACATTTTTATATAATATTTGACTAACTAAACCACCTCTAGAAATATCACTTTTAATACGTAAACCACTAGTTGTACCATTCATAGATAAATTATTTACTAAAATATCATTAACTTTTCCAGAAGTTTCACTACCTATTGACATACCGTGTCCTTTACCAAAAACACTGTTAGTTATAGATATATGAGAAGATGGTTTACTAGAAGCTTTAATAGCTACATTATCATCTCCAGTGCTAATATATGAACGAGTTATAGTAACATTTTGTGATGATCCAGGATCTATACCATCAGTGTTACGTGCATCAGCTGGAGTATTTATATTTACCCCCCATGCTGTGAAACCATCTACGTTACTAGCAGCTACGTGAAAATTAGGAGAATTTTTTAAAGATATTTGATATAAAACAAAATTATTAGAATTTCTAATTTCTATTAATCTAGGTACATTTTGTGATTTATTTAATTTTTTAGCGTCACTAGCTAAATTTCACCAAGTTTTTTTGGAATTTTTTAAAACTGAATTACCTTGTCCATCAATTATTCCACTTCCATATATACCACTATTAGAAGTTTTTATAACTTTTATAAAAGGACTACAACCTCTTCCAGAATTATCTACTGTTCCACACTTATGATTACCATTATCGTATAATGCTGGATCAGGTATAGCAGATAATACTACTCCTTTATTAATTAATAACCCCCCATTAGAAGGTATAGTTAAAGGACCAGAATAAAAATGAAAATTTTTTCCATCAGATTGTAATGAAACAACTTTGTTTAATTTAGAACAACGATTCATTTCATTTTGTATTGAACTAGTACTAATTTTATCATTGGCTTTTAATACACTACAACTACTTGGAATAGTAGGTTCTTTAACATTACGTGTATCACCATTAGATATAGCAAAGTTCATGCTTAATAAGCAACATATTATGCAGCACAAATTACTGAAATAATAACGAATACTGTTTTTCATATAAATAAAATCCTAAGAATTAAATTAACCGTTTATAAACAATCTTTTTAAGTTTGTTTAAATTTTTTTTTCCTTCTTTTTATAAATCTTATTTAGTATAACATATTTTTTTATATTACAAAATTTATTTTTTAAAAAAAGAAAAATTTATTAACGCATAAACACCAGCAAAACAACGCATAAACACCAGCAAAACAACGCATAAAC
>CP043991.1 GCA_015139955.1 Candidatus Stammera capleta | reverse complement strand
TTACCTCTTTTTAAAAAAAAATATAACATTAATTATAATAATACATATAAGAAGCTAAATCTAAAACTTTATCTGAATAACCAGTTTCATTATCATACCAAGAAATAACTTTAATAAATTTATCATTTAATAACATAGATGCTTTAGAATCAAATACTGAAACTAATTTTTCACCATTAAAATCACTTGATACAACATCATCATTAGTATAACCTAAAATACCACGTAAATAACTTTTCGAAGCTTCTTTCATTACATCACATAATTTATCATAAGTAATACCACTACATAACTTAGCAGTCATATCTACTACTGAAACATTAGAAGTAGGAACTCTAAACGACATACCAGTAATCTTTCCTTTTAAATCAGGAATAATATTACCAATAGCTACAGCTGCTCCTGTAGAAGAAGGAATAATATTTTGGAAAACACTTCTACCTCCTCTTCAATCTTTTAACGAAGGAGAATCAACAACTTTTTGTGTAGCCGTAGAAGCATGTATAGTAGTCATAAAAGCTTCTAAAATACCAAAATTATCATGTATAACTTTAACTATAGGTGCTAAACAATTTGTAGTACAAGATGAATTAGATACTATATTTTGACCATTATAATTATAATGATTAACTCCCATTACAAACATTGGAATATCATCTTTAGAAGGAGCCGTAATAACTACATATTTAGCACCACTTAAAATATGTCCATACGATAATTCCTTAGTTAAAAATATACCAGTAGATTCTATTACTATATCAACATTAAATTTACTCCAAGGAATATCAGTAGGATTTTTATAAGACGTAATATAAATCTTATTATTATTAACTAATAAATTATTATCTATTACTTTAACAGTCCCAGGAAACCTACCATGTGTTGAATCAAATTTCAACATATAAGCCATATAATCAGCATCTATTAAATCATTAATAGCTACTACATTAATATTTTTTCTATGCTGAGTATTTCTAAAAACTAATCTTCCTATTCTACCAAAACCATTTATACCAATTCTAATTGTCATAATTATCACCTTAAAAAATACATTCTAACCTATTTTCAAAATAAAAATTATATATACAATAAAAAGTATATTTATAATATATATTATAATCAATAATTAAAATCTATAAATATAAAATATTTTACTAGAAAATAAATATCTTCAATCAACTTGATTTCTAAGATAATAAACTTATTTATTATTTTAATAAATAAATTTTATTAACTTAAGGAGATTATCATGTCATTTAAAACATTATCTATAATACCAGATTTAACAAATTCAATTTTTTCAGATAGATTTAATAAAATCGATAAATTATTTAGTCATCTAACTGGTAATATACCAGTAAATACCATTCCAAAATATAATATTAAAAAAATAAATAATGATTTTAAATTAACAATTAGTTTACCAAGATGAAAAAAAGAAGAATTAAAAATAAATATAATAGATAATAAATTAAATATTTCTGGTATAAAAAAAAAAATCAAAAAAAAAAAAAATTCAAAATGAATACAAAAAAATATACTAAAAAATAATTTTAGTATTAATTTTAATATTCTTAAAAATTCTATAATAAAAGATGCTAAATTTAGTAAAGGATTATTAACTATCAAAATTAAAAATAAACCACCTGTAAAAGAAGAACCAAAAGAAATTCATATAAATTCAAAAAAATAAAAAAAAAATACCCTTACTTTAATTAATAAGGTAAGGGTAAATCTCTTAAACTAGGATTTTTAGCTGAAAAAAAAGCTATTTTATCACATTTTTCATTATAAAAATTACCTACATGACCTTTAATTAAATGTCATTTAATTTTTTTTTTAAAAAAAAAAATTAGATTATATATTTTAATTCACAAATCTATATTTTTAATTGATTTATTATTAGTGTTTCTTCAATGATTATTTTTTCAAAAATATATTCAATTATTTATACCACTATATAAATAATTACTATCTGTAAATATATTTAATAATAAAATATTATTTCTATAATTTAAAAAAAAATTTAATGGTAAAATAACAGCCATTAATTCCATTCTATTATTAGTAGTATAATAATACCCAGAATGAAAAACTAATTTTTTATTAATTATTATAGCTATAGCTGCACAACCACCTGGACCAGGATTATTAATACATGAACCATCTGTATAAATATCTATTTTTAACATATACTTAATAAACAATATTTTTTAAATTATTTAAATATTATAAAACCAAAAAAAAAAAATGCATAGACAAATAGTATTAGATATAGAAACAACAGGTATGAATTTAATTGACAAACCTTATATAGGACATAAAATAATAGAAATAGGTGCAATAGAAATAATAAATAAAAAAATAACTAATAATTTTTTACATTTATATATTAATCCAGAAAGAAAAATAGAAAATCAAGCTTATAAAATACATGGTATATCTAATAAATTTTTAATAAATAAACCTAAATTTTCAGAAATAGCAAAAAAATTAATAAAATTTATTAAAAAATCTGATTTAATTATTCATAACGCTAATTTTGATATAAGTTTTATAGAAAATGAATTAAGAACTATAAATTATAAAATAAAAAAAATTAATAAAATTTGTCAAATTATTGACACTTTATCTATAGCAAGAAAAATATTTCCTAGAAAAAAAAATGATTTAAATAGTCTTTGTCAAAGATATAAAATTAATAATTCTAATAGAAAAAAACATGGAGCTTTAATAGATGCTAAATTACTTGCAAAAATATATTTGAATATGAAAAAAAAACAAATTCAAATAAATTTTAAAAAAAATACATCAAATACAAAAAAAATAAATTTTAAATATAAAAAACAAAATAAATATATTAAATATATAATTAATCAAGAAGAAAATCAAAAACATATAAAATATTTAAAATATATACAAAAAAAATTTAAAAAATGTTTATGAAAAAAATAAATTTATAAACTAATAATATTAATATACTTACAATATATAAAACATATGTATTACTATTCATCAAAAAAAATACAAAAAATTAAAAAAAAAAAACAATATAAAAAAAAATATATAAATACTTATGGATGAATCAAATCTACAAGATATTCTAAAACAGGAATATTATTTATAGATATAAATGATGGTTCAAGTATTGAACCAACACAAATAATTGTTAAAAAAAAAATACTTAAAAAAAATAAAATCAAAAAAAAAAAAATAAATAATGGATGTTCTATAATAATTACTGGTTTAATAAAAACTAATCTTACTAAAAATATTAATGAAATACATGCTAAAAAAATTAAAATCATAGGAAAAATTAAAAATGCTAATAAATATCCTATAAGTCCTAAATATCATAGGACAGAATATTTAAGAAATATATCTCATTTAAGAGCTAGAACTAAATTAATTTCTTCAATAAGTAGAATAAGAAATACATTAATATATTATCTACATAATTTTTTTCAAAAAAAAAATTTTTATTGAATACCTACACCTATTATAACTCCTTTAGATACTGAAGGTAACAGTCAAATGTTTCAAATAAAACAAAACAAAAAAAAATTTTTTAATAACACAGCATATCTTACAGTTTCGGGACAATTAAATTTAGAAACTTATGCATGTTCATTATCTAAAGTATATAATTTAGGTCCAGTATTTAGAGCAGAAAATTCAAACACTAAAAAACATTTAGCTGAATTTTGAATGTTAGAAACAGAAATAGTATTAACAAATATAAAAAAAATTATTAAATTAATAAAAAAAATGTTATCTTTTTGCTGTAAAAAAATATTAAAAAATAATATTAATGATTTACTATTCTTAATTAAATATAATAAAAAAGATCATATTTCATCATTAAATGAAATAATTAATAAAAAAATTATTACAATAGATTATACTGAAGTAATTAAAATATTAAAAAAAAAAGAAAAAAAATTTAAAGAAAAAATTGTATGAGGTATAGATATATCTACAGAATTAGAAAAATATTTAACAAAAAAATACTTTAAATCTTCTATAATAATAATTAACCATCCTGAAAAAATAAAACCTTTTTATATGAAAATTAATAAAGATACAAAAACAGTATCCTCATTAGATGTAATACTGAAAAATATAGGTGAAATAATAGGTGGTTCAGAACGAGAATATAATTTAAATAAATTAAATCAAAATATATTAAAAAAAAAAATAAACAAAAAAAAATATTGATGGTATTTAGATTTAAGAAAATACGGTACAATACCTCATTCAGGTTTTGGTTTAGGTATAGAAAGATTATTAATGTACATAACAAATATTAATAATATTAGAGATATAATACCATTTCCTAGATATCCAAATTATTTAAATTTTTAATACATAATATTACTATTGTTAATACTTAATTAAATTAATATAATAAAATATATTTGCATATTAAAACAATCAAATTAAGGATAAATATATGAGTAAAAATACAAAAAATATATTTAATATACTTAGTATATTACTACTATTGTTTGGTATACAGTGAAATTTAAAAGCAACAAATATAATAAATAATAAAGATATTTTAATAAATATAAATGGAACAATAGAAACTAAAAAAATTTTTAACAAAAAAAATAATACATTAGAAAATAATTCTATACTTTTAGAAATAGATGCTAAAACTAAAAAACAAAAAAATATTTCTACTTTTGGAAAATTAATAGAATATATTGATGCTAATAATAAAAATAGTCATATTTCTAATAAATTAATTTATATTGGTGTAAAACATAATAAAATAGGTAAAATTAAAGTAGGTAAATACCATTCTATGGTATATAATTCATTATCATACACAAATATATCTCCATATTTTAAAAGTAAAATATTTAAAGATAATAGTTTAACAGGAATTAATGATAATCTTATTACTTACAAAAAAACTTTCAAATTAAATAATAAAAATTTTTTTATCAAAAATATTACTTTAACAGGAGAATATCAAGGTAAAAACAATACATTAAATAAACAATTATATTCAATTAAAAATGGTTGAGGAATAGGTTATAACATTAAAACAAATAATGGCATAGAAATATCTTCAGCTTATGCTAATCAGAATATAAATAAAGAAAATAAAATTAATTATAATGAAAATATTTTAAATAACTTTAAAAGCAATATTTCATCAGCTTGATCTACAAGTATTAAATATAACCTAAATAAATTCTATATAGCCTATTCTTATATAGAAGGAAATAATTTAAATTTAATAAAAGTTATTACAAATAGTAATAATTATAATAAATATAAATTTATTAATAAAACACAAAATATTAATCTAATTGCTAAATATAATTTTAATTCAGGTTTTACACCAATAATAGGATACACACAAACTACATTTAAAAATTTAGATAAAACTAAATATCATGGATATTATACTCCATACAATCAAGATATAGAAAAATATTTTAACATAGGAGCAACATATAAATTTAATAAATCATTTTTCGGATATATAGACTATAAAATAAATCAATTTAATAATAATTGTAAAAATAATAATTTTACACTAGGATTTATTTATAAATTTTAATTATCTACCTAATTTTTTATTAGGTAGCTTTTAAAAAAAACATCCGAGAGGATTCGAACCTCTGACCACTCGGTTCGTAGCCGAGTACTCTATCCACTGAGCTACGGATGCATACGATGAGAGAGGGATTCGAACCCTCGATGCATGTAAATACATACTCCCTTAGCAGGAGAGCGCCTTAAACCACTCGACCATCTCATCAATATATTTATTATATCATCAGAAATTAATTTTTTTTAACTAATATTTATTATTTTTAAAAAAATTAACATATTACTTTTATTATTAAAATTTTAATAAATACCTAATTTTAATTATAATAAATTTTATTCACTAATAATTTACAATTTTTATTTTTTTAAAATCAATATTTTTTCTTTAATAAAAATAATTAAATCATTAATATTAAATGTCTTAATTGATTTAATATTTTTATTACTTAATAAATAAACAGAAAACATTTTATTTTCTAAAATTATTTTTTTTTTATCATAAAAAAAAAATAACTTTTCATTAAAATTTAAAAAATCTACTTTATTTAAAATATATTTATCAATACAAAAAATATAATTAATTTTATAATTATTAATAAACATTACTAATAGTATAATTCTTAATTTAAATTGTATTTTTAGTTTATTTAAAATAGAAAATAAAATATTTTTATCTTCTAAAAAACTTAAAATTTTAATTTTCTTTACTAAAAAATTAATCTTATTCATTAAAAAAATATTATCAGTTTTAATATTTAAAATTTTTAAAATATCATTAATATATAATGATTTAATTTTATTTAAATCATTTTGTTTTTTTTTATTTTTTTTTAAAATATAATTAATTCTTTCAATAACACAATTATTATTAACAGATAATAACTTTGATATATTTTGCAAAATAAAAAACTGTTTATTAATATAATTTAATGCACTTACATAAGTTGTAGCCTCTAAACGTTTAATACCTGATGAAATACTATAAATATTTGTTAAAAAAAACATACCTATATCTTTAGTATTTTTAACATGAGTACCACAACAATATTCAAATGAAATACGCTCAAATTTTACAATACGATGAATATCATTATGTAAAAAATTTTTTTTTTTTTTAACTAAATTTTTAACATAACTTATTTTAATTAATAAATTACTTCATATATAAAAATTCATTAATTTATTAATCTGAAATATATTTTTTTCACTCAAATTTTTATCACATAAAAAATCAAAACTAAAAAAATCACTTTTAATTTTAGATCCTTTTTGAATTATATCAATATTTAAAACTTTTTTTAATACATATTTTAATAAATGAGTTGATGTATGATTACAAGATATTTTTTTACGATAATTAATATTATAATTTACATTAATAATATCTCCTATATTTAAAAATCCATAATCTATATACCCAATATGGATAATACTATTATTATATAATTTAGTATTTTGTACTATAAACTTAACATTTGAATTAAATAATATTCCTATATCACCATTTTGACCACCGGATTGAGGATAAAAAACAGTTTTATCTAATACTATAAAAATAGTATCATTATTATCTATTTTATCAATAAATAAATTATTTTTTATAATATATAATATTTTACTAACACATGTATTTAAATTATAACCTATAAATTTAGTTTTATCTTTAATTATTAAATTTTTAGTAATAAAACAACTAAACTTTTTAGATCTATTTTTTTGAATATCTAACAAATAATTAAATTTTTTTAAGTTAATTTTAATATTATTATATTTACAAACATCAATAATTAAATCTAATGGTACACCATATGTATCATATAATAAAAACATTACTTTAGATTTTATTTTTTTCTTATATTTATCTACTTTAGATATAAAAGAATTTAAAATTTTTAAACCAAAATTTAAACTTTTTAAAAATTTTTTTTCTTCATTATATATAATATCTTTAATATTAAAAAATTTATTTTTATCTAAAATATAATTTTTATTAAAAACAAAATACAAATCATCAAATAATTTACATAAAATATAATCTTTTACTTTTAATAATTTAAAATGTCAAATAGTTCTTCTAATAATTTTTCTTAAAATATAACCTCTATATTCATTAGAAGGTAAAAGATCCTCTAGTAATAAAAAAATAATTGATCTAATATGATCAGAAATAATATTTAATATATATTTATTATAATTATTAATATTAATAAATTTATTAATAATATTTTTAATATCTTTAAAAATATCTATTTCAAAATTACATAAAGTATTTTGTAACACAGAACAAATTCTTTCTAAACCCATACCAGTATCAACTGATTTATAAGATAAATTTGTAATTTGATAATTATTATTAAGATTAAATTCAATAAATACTAAATTTCATAATTCTAAACAATTATTACAATCTATTTCAAAATTAGAATTAATTTTTATAGAAGATAAATTTTTAGTAAAAAAAATTTCTGTGCTATAACCACATGGACCAAACTCAGACATTCTTCAAAAATTACTAGCATGTAAATCAATATTAACTTTATTATTACCTAAAATAAATATATTATTTTTAGATAAACCTATAATTTTAGATCATATATAATAAGTTTCTTTATCAGATTTATGTACAGTAACAAACAAATTATCCTTAGATATAGAATACCAATCTTTACCTGTTAACAATTCCCAAGCATAAATAATAGCTAATTCTTTAAAATAAGAATTAAAACTAAAATTACCCATCATTTCAAAAAAAGTATTATGTCTAGAAGTATAACCTATATTTTTTAAATCATTATGTTTTCCACCAACTCTTAAACAATATTGAGTTGTAACAACATTTTTATATTTAGCATTTTCAACACCTAAAAAAATATTTTTAAATTGATTCATACCAGCATTAGTAAATAATAATGAATTATCATTATTAGGAATTAATGAACTACCCTTTACAAAAACATGATCTTTAAATTTAAAAAAATCTAAAAACATTTTACGAACTTCAACAAAACTTTTGAACATAAATCATATCTCTAAATTTTATAAAAAAATATCAATAAATAAATTATATTTCATACTATATGTTATTATTAATAAATAATAAATAAATTATATTAAATTATAAAATGTCTTTAAAAAAAAATAAAATTAAATCTATTCAAACAGCTATAGATCAAATAGAAAAACAATTTGGTAAAGGATCAATAATAAAATTAGATAATAATAAATATTCTGATATAGAAACAATATCAACTGGATCAATATCATTAAATATAGCTTTAGGCATAGGAGGATTACCTATGGGTAGAATAGTGGAAATATATGGCCCAGAATCTTCTGGTAAAACTACTTTAGCTCTAGAAATAATTGCATCAGCACAAAAAAAAAATAAAATATGTATTTTTATAGACGCTGAACATGCTTTAGATCCAAAATATGCAAAAAAAATAGGAGTAAATTTAAAAGAATTACTATGTTCACAACCAGATAATGGAGAACAAGCTCTAGAAATATGTAATTCATTAGCTAAATCAAAAAATATAGATGTTATTATCGTAGATTCTGTTGCAGCATTAACACCAAAAACAGAAATAGAAGGAGAAATAGGAGATTCACATTTAGGATTAGCAGCTAGAATGATGAGTCAAGCAATGAGAAAATTAGCTAGAAATATAAATAAATCTAAAATACTATTAATATTTATTAATCAAATACGAATGAAAATAGGAATTTTATTTGGAAATCCTGAAACAACTACAGGAGGAAATGCATTAAAATTTTATTCCTCTATTAGATTAGATATAAGAAAAATAGGTTCTGTAAAAGAAAAAGAAGAAATTATTGGTAATGAAACCAGAGTAAAAGTAGTAAAAAATAAATTATCCGCTCCATTTAAAAAAGCAGAATTTCAAATACTATATAGTGAAGGAATAAATAAATATGAAGAATTTATTAATATAGGAGTAAAAAATAATATTATAGAAAAAAATGGATGTTGATATAATTTTAATAATATTAAATTAGGACAAGGTAAAAAAACCTCAATTTTTTTTTTAAAAAAAAATCCAGAAATATTTAAAAAAATAAAAAATAAAATTAAAAAAATATATTTCCCATTTAAAAAAAATAATTAACCTAAAATTTTAAAAATATTATTTTTAACATAATCTATATTATTTTCGGCATTAATTCTATAATAACCATTAGTTTTTTTCTTATTAAAAAATTGTTTATAATAAAATCTTAAACCAATTAGTTCATAATAATATATAGATAATCTTTTTTTTATTACACTTATATTAGTATCATCATCTCTAGAAACTAATTTTTCTCCTGTAATATCATCTACCCCATATAAATGGGGTGGTTTATATAAAACATGATATATTCTACCAGAATTTAAATGAATTCTTCTACCTAATAAACGACTTAAAATCATATTATTACACATATATAATTCAATAACATAATTTATATTAATAAAATTTAAAGATTTAGCTTGTATTATATTTCTGGGGAAACCATCAAATAAATAACCATTTTTAGTATTATTATTAATAATATAATCTTTAACTATATTAGTAATAATAGTATTAGAAATTAAATTACCAAAAGAAAGTTTTTTTCTTATTTTATGATTTTTAAAATAATATTTCCTTAAAATATAACCTAAAGAAATTAATTTTAAATGATAAAAATCTGCAATAAATTTAGATTGAGTTCCTTTGCCTGATCCAGGAGGTCCAAATAAAATAATATTCATTAATTATTCCAAAAATATTCTAATATTATATTTTTTTAATCATCATATTTAATAATAAATTATTTGTTAAATTTATAAATTCTACAGAATTTTCTAAAGAATTACTTTCAATTAATAAAGCTTGATAATAAAGAAAATTTATTCATTTACTAAATACATCTTCATCTTTAATATTATCTATATATTTAATTAATAAATGATGAACATTAATTTCAAATAAATATTTAATTTTAGGAAATTCTTTCCCAGAAACACTTAATAATTTTAACATTTGTGTACTCATTTCATTAGCATCAGTAGATAACACAACAGGAAAATTATCTAATTTATCTGTAATTTTTACATCCTTAACTTTATCTTTTAAAACATTTTTAATACGATTAATTAAATTTAAATATTTTTCTTGATTTAAAATTGAAATATTATTATCTTTATTTAAAGTAATAATATTATTATCACCATCATATTTTTTACTAATAGATTGAAATTTAATACCTTTAAAATCTACTAAATATGTCATCATTCATTCATCAATTTTATCAAACATTAATAATACTTCTATATTTTTATTACGATAAAATTCTAAATGGGGGCTATTTAACGAAGATAAATAATTATCTGTAATAATATAAAATATTTTATCTTGTCCTACCTGCATTCTATTTACATAATCCTCTAAAGAAACATAACTTTCATGATTATTTAAATAAGTACTATTAAATCTTAATAATAAAGATATTTTATAAATATTTTTTTCATCTTCTGCTAAACCTTCTTTTAAAATATTACCAAAAATTTTTCAAAAAATATTATATTTATTTTTATCTAAAGATAATTGTTCTAATAATTTTAATATTCTATTACTTAATGATATATATAATTTATTTATTAAATCATTATCTTGTAACATTTCTCTTGAAATATTTAGAGATAAACAATTTGTATCTACAATACCTTGTATAAATCTTAAATAAAAAGGAATAATCTTCTTAATACCATCCATGATAAAAATTCTATTAACATATAATTTAATACCATTTTTATACTCATCTCTATTTCATATATTTCAAGGAGAAACATCTGGTATATATAATATACTAATATATTCATTTTTACCTTCTACTTTATTATGACTTCATATTAATGGATTACCTAAATTATTTGTTAATGAAAGATAAAAATTTATATATTCTTTTTTAGTAATATCAGATTTATTTTTTAACCATAATGCTTCAGACTGATTAATTTTTATTCAAATAAATTTTTTTTTTTTTTCATCAAAAAATTTATTTTCTATAGATACATTTATATGATTAGAATATTTTTTAACTATATTTTTAATTCTATCATTATTTAAAAATTCTTTACTAGAATCTTTAATATACAAATAAATATCTGTACCAATATTATTTTTAAACTTATTTTCTATAGTATATTTTCCTTTTCCTTTAGAAGTTCATAATAATGATTTTTCTCCATCCAATTCTTTTACTGATCTAGTATGTACAATAACTTTATCACTAACCATAAAAGATGAATAAAAACCTACTCCAAATTGACCAATAAAATCATTTTGAATTAAATTTTTATTTTTATCAGATATTCTTTTTAAAAATTCTTTAGTACCTGATTTAGCTATTGTACCTAAATTATCTATAATCTCTTTTTTTGTCATACCAATACCGGTATCACTAATCTTTAAAATATTATCTTTAATAGAAATTCTAATATAATGATGATCAATAATATTATTACTATTATTAGTAAGATAATAAAATTTTAATTTATCTATAGCATCAGAAGAATTAGATATTAATTCTCTTAAAAATATTTCTTTATTAGAATAAAGAGAATGTATCATTAAATTTAATAATTGTTTTACTTCTGATTGAAAAACATGACTTTCCTTTTTTATCATTTATATCACCTTATTAATTAATAAAATATAGATTATTTTTTTTTATATATTTTCATATAAAAAGTATATAAAATAAAAAATTCAAAAAATACTTTTTTATTAAAAGAAATTAAAATATTATTTCTATTTTTTAAAAAAGAATTTAAATAATAAACTATATCTTGCATAGTTACTAAATTACAAATATTTAATAAACTTTTAAATAAAGATTGATTAATATTTAAAATTTTATTATCAATGTTTTTATTTAAAAAATTTAATAAAAATAAACTATATAATACATCTATTATACTATTAAATAAATTAATATAATTATAACTCTTGATAAAAAAAAAATTTAAAATCTTTAATAATTTTATTTTATTGTTTAAAAATAAATATTTTAATAATAATAAAACTACTTTATCATTTATTCGATCTAAAAGAAAATTTACATCTTTTAATAAAATACTATTATTACCATTTAACATTAATAATTGATCTATTAATACTAAACAATCACGCATACTACCTTTACTATAAGTAGATATTAAACTTAATGTATTTGATTGATAAATAATATTTTCTCTATTTAAAATAAATTTTAAACGTTTTATTATATCTTTATTTTCTAAAGGTTTTAAAAAAAAACACATACATCTAGATAATATCGTATCAGGAATTTTATTTAATTCAGTAGTAGCTAAAATAAATTTAACATATTTAGGAGGTTCTTCTAAAGTTTTTAATAAAGCATTAAAACTATAACGAGACAACATATGAACTTCATCAATAATATATATTTTATATCTCATAGATAAAGGTAAATAAAAAATTTTATCTAAAAGATCACGAGTTTCTTCTATTTTAGTACGTGAAGCAGCATCAACCTCTATTACATCTACAGATTTACCAGAATTAATAGAAACACAATTAATACATTTATTACAAGGTGTATCAGTAATACCAATAATACAATTTAAACTTTTTGCAAATAAACGTGCTAAACTAGTTTTACCTACTCCTCTAGAACCATAAAATAAATATGCATTATATATTTTTTTAAATTTTAAACTATTTACTAATATTTTAACTATACTACAGTGTCCTACAAAATCACTAAATAATTTAGGTCTTCATTTTAATGATAAAACATTATATTCTTTCATAAATAAAATTTAAAAATAAAATAATTCTAAAATATTATTCAACTTTTTAAAATATATTTTAATATTAAAACTAAATAAAATATAAATATTCTTTATAAATTAATATATTTTATATATAAAAAAGTATATTAAATAATTTAAAATATATATATAAAATATAAATAAAAATATTTTAAATAAATTATACTATATTATATATATAAAAAATATTTACTTGATACTATATAATTTTATAGCTTAAAATATAAAAAAATATTGAAATATTTTATAATAATTTAAATAAAAATACATAATATATATGATTGGAATCATTATAGCAATGCATGAAGAAGCCGAAATATTTATTAAAAAAATAAAAAATAAACAATATAAATTAATTAAAAAAAAAAAAATAATTTTCGGATATATAAATAAAAAAAAAATAGTACTTATAAAATCTGGTATAGGAAAAGTATTTTCATCTATAGCTACAATATTATTAATACAAAATTTTAAAATAAACTATATTATAAATATTGGAACTAGTGGTTCATTAAAAAAAAAAATATCTTATCAAGATATAATTATTGCTAATAAAATTAGATATCATGATGTAAACATAACAACATTTGGATATAAATTAGGACAAATACCTAAAACACCTAAATATTATAAAACAAAAATACCAACAATTAATAAAATAAAAAAAATAAACAAATATTATAAATATAATACATACATAGGGGAATTAATATCTGGAGATAAATTTATAAATAAACATCAAAAAATAAAAAAAAATTTTCCTAAAGCTATATCAGTAGATATGGAATCTGCAGCAATAGCACAAACATGTTTTATATTTAATACACCGTTAACATGTATTAAAATAATATCAGACAAATCTAATAAAACATCTAAAAAAGATTTCTATAAAAATATTTATAAAACATCTATTAAAATTAACAAAATATTACATTGAATAATATAAGAAAAATAAAATTTAAATAGATAAATTAATAATAATTTTCACAATTTCACGATTAAAATCGTTAAGCATTATAGAAAACATTTTAAATGATTCTATTTTATATTCTTGTTTAGGATTTTTTTGAGCATAACTACATAAAAATATACCTTCTTTTAAGTTATCTATAGCATAGATATATTCTCTTCAAAATAAATCTAAAGTAATTAATAAAATTTCTTTAATTTTATTATTTAAATGATCTAAACCAAAATATATTTTTCTTTTTCTATACAAATAAATAATTTTTTTAAAAATAATTTTTTTTAAAGATATAAAATCATATATATTATTATCTAATACAATAAAAATATTTAAATCACTACAATATTTTAAAAATAAATCTTTATTTTTAAAATAAATATCAACTAAATTTAGTACTACTTTTTTAACAATATCTTTAAATATTAAACTAATATTTTCAGAATATAAAAAACTATTTCTTTTACAAAAAATAATTTTTCTTTGATCATTATATATATTATCATATTCTAATAACTGCTTTCTAATATCAAAATTTCTATTTTCTATTCTTTTTTGAGCTCTTTCAATAGATTTATTAATTCAATAATGTTCAATAGAATCTCCATATTTAATACCTAATTTACGCATAAAAAATATTACTTTTTCTGAAGAAAATATACGCATTAAATTATCTTCCATAGAAACATAAAATCTTGATGATCCAGGATCACCTTGCCTACCAGATCTACCTCTTAATTGATTATCAATTCTACGAGATTCGTGTCTTTCAGTACCAATAACATATAATCCACCTAAACTAACTACCATATCATGATTTTTTTTTCATTCAGATTTTATTTTCATCTTTTTTTCTTTATTTTTTAAATTTAAAATATTTTCACATAAATTTCCTCCCAATATAATATCAGTACCTCTACCAGCCATATTAGTAGCAATAGTTACTGAACCTAATTTACCAGCCTGTGAAATAATATTAGCCTCTAAACTATGAAATTTAGCATTTAAAACATTAAATTGAATACCTTTACTATATAAAATTGAAGCAATTAATTCAGATTTTTCTATAGAAATAGTACCTACTAAAACAGGTTGACCTTTATTTTTTCTAAATATTATATCTTTTATAATAGCATTTATTTTTTCTTTTTCTGTAATAAATACTAAATCAGAATAATCATGACGAATCATTGGTTTATTTGTTGGAATAGAAATAGTATCTAAATTATACATATAACTAAATTCATCTGCTTCCGTAATAGCAGTACCAGTCATACCAGATAATTTTTTGTAAAGACGAAAATAATTTTGAAAAGTAATAGATGATAAAATATTAGTTTCATTTTGAATATCAACATTTTCTTTAGCTTCTATAGCTTGATGTAAACCATCTGCTCATCTTCTATTTTTCATTATTCTACCAGTATGTTCATCAATAATAAGAATATTATTATTTTCAACTAAATAATCTACATTTTTATTATATAAATAATGAGCTTTTAAAGAATTAATTATACAATGTATTATTTTAATATTATTAGACGTATAAAGTTTATCATTTTTATTTAAAATATTATTATAAAACAATAAATTTTCAACTTTTATAATACCATTTTCAGTAAGAAAAACATGTTTAGATTTTTCATCTACTATAAAATCACCAGTATTTTGTTTTAAATCATTCTTTAAATTTTTTACTAAAAAAGGAATAATTTTATTTATTTTAAAATACAAATCACAATTTTCTTGTGTAGATCCTGAAATGATTAATGGTGTTCTAGCTTCATCTATTAATATAGAATCTATTTCATCTAAAATAGCATAATATAAATCTTCTCTTTGAACTTTATCATCCTTATTAAAAACCATATTATCCCGTAAATAATCAAAACCATACTCATTATTTGTACCATAAGTAATATCAGCTAGATATGCTTCTTTTTTTTCTGATATAGACATATTAGATAAATTTAAACCAACTTTTAAACCTAAAAAATCAAATAATTTAGAATTATAATCAGCATCTCTCTTGGCTAAATAATCATTTACAGTTACAATATGTACACCTCTACCTAATAAAGCATTTAAATAAGCTGGTAAAGTAGCAGTTAAAGTTTTACCTTCACCTGTTTTCATTTCTGCTATACAACCACTATTTAAAATTAATGCACCTAATAACTGAACATCAAATAACCTTATTCCAAAAACTCTTTTAATAGCTTCTCTAATATTTGCATATACCATACAAATAATTAAATCTAAATTTTTACCAGACATAAGTAAATCTTTAAATTTAAAAGTATTAGATTTTAATTCAATATTAGAATATTGTGAAAATTCAATTTCTAAACAATTAATTTTTGAAACAATTTTTTGAAAATCAAAAATTTTTTTTTGGTTTTTATCACCAAATAAATATGAAAATAACTTAATAAACATATTATATTAAAAATAATTTATAATTAAAATAAAATATTATATAATTAAATAATTATAATATATTTTATATTAAAAAACACTAATGAAAATAAAAAAAAAATTTTATCGATAACAGAAATAATTAAAAAAAATACTTTTCTAAATAAAATTTTAAAAAAAATTGAATTAATTAATTTAATAAAAAAAAAAATAAAAAAAAAATTACCTAAAAAAATCAAAAAACAATTTAAAATAACAAATTTAATTAATAATTCTATTATTATAGAAGTTTCTAATATAAATTGGAAAATATATATAGAAAAAAATAAATTTAAAATTATAAAAACTTTGAAGTATAATAAAATTAAATATATATATATAAAAATAAATCCTAATTTAAAATTTAATTAATTTATTTTACGTAAAAAAAATAAAATATTTAAATTAATATTTTTTCTATTAATTTAAAAAATAAATTTATTTTTTTAAAAAATTATTTTATTAATTTTAATCTTTTTTTTAAAAAAAATATCTTCAAATAAAATTATTTAATATATTTATTTTAAAAAATACCTGTTGTAATAAAAATAATATGTAATGTATTATTTATATTACTGTTTTAAGATATACCAATAACTATTATTGTATCTCTTTTAAAATAAAAAACATAAAAATTACTAATAATTTTAAAATCTCAAAAAAAACTTATATTTACAAATATATTTGTAAAATAAAAATATCTACTAAATAATTTAAAATAACCAATTTAATTATTTTAAAATCTTTATTTTTTATAAATACAACTTCTCTACCTTACATAATACATCCTATTTTTTATATTACACAACATATATATTAATAAAATTTATCTTCATGAAATTTAATTTTATAAAAAAATTTTAAATACCCTAAATAGAATATTTTAAGATATTTTTTAAAAAATTAAATATATTTAATAAAAATATATTTTTACAAAAATTTTTAATAATTTATTATTAAATATTACAATTTAAAAATTAACTAACTTATATAATTTATAAATACTATTATTAGTAAAATTTATATATTTTTAAAAAATCTTAAAAAAAAATTATATTATTATAATAATAGTTAATATTTAAAATTTTTTAACAATACAAACAATGATAGAAAATTATTATATATTTTTTTCTCTTCCTATACTAAAAACTATAAATAATATATTTATACCATTTAAAATAAATTTTAAAATATTTTTATGTTCTTTAGTAAAATGTATATTTTTTAGAATTTATATCTACTCTTAAATTTTTAATAATATTTTTACTTATTTATTTTTTTAACAGTTAATTTTAATAACTTTTAGATATCAACATTAATAACATAAAAATTTATATTATTAATAAGTTTACTATATATATAATATATAATGTTACTTTTTTTATCACTTATACTATAATTTTTATATTAATAAAATTATTTTTTTAAATTTTTAAACTATTTAAAAATATTATATATATTCAAAAAATAACAACATAATTTAATTATTAATTAAAAAAAAAATTTCATATTTTTTTTAAAAAAAAATTTTTTTTTAATACAAAATTAGATAAATTTTTATTCAAATATATATCTTTAATATATAATAAAGAACTAACTATATTAGCAAAAGAAGAAACAAATATATTTTTATCTTTAAAATAAGAAAAATTTTTTATATATCCTTGGGGAATACCAATACGTACATCATAATTAAAAATTTTTTTAGAATAATCTAATAAACCAGGTATTTCACAAGCACCTCCAATTAAAATTATATTATATAAATTACTGAATTTATCTTCGTAGAAAAAATTATTTTGTAATTTTAATATTTCTTGATGAATTAAATTTAATAATTCAGTATATCTATCTTTAATAATATTAAATAAAGTTTTATCTAAAATATTTTTAGAAAAATTATTTTTTAACATTAAATCAAATATTTCAATATTTTTATTTTTTTTTAGTAAAGAAATATCCAGACAACCATAATTAATTTTAATTAATTCAGATTCTGATTTGGATAAATTTAAAGCATAAGAAATATCATTAGTAACTAAATTACCAGCATAAGGAAAAATTTTAAAATAAAATAAAGTATTTAAATGATAAAAACTAATAATAGTAGCATTACTACCTATATCCACTAAATAAACATTAGATTCTTTTTCGTGATTAGTAAATAGACTATAATTAGATACTAAACCAGAAAATATAATTTTTTTTATTTTAATATTTAAATTTCAAAAAATTTTTTTAATATTATTTATAATAATTAAATTACAAATAATTAATAAAACTTTTACTTTCATTCGTATACCTGATAAACCTAAAGGATTTTTAATACCTTTATTAGAATCTAAAATATATTCTACAGGAACCGTATGCAAAATAAAATAATTATTAGGTAATATAACAGATTTAGCTACTTTAATAACTTTTGAAATATCATTTTGTGTAACTTCTTTACCTTCTAATAATATCATACCATTTTCATAAACACAATGAAAATAAGTACCAGAAATTAATAAAAATAAAGAAGTAATTTTAAATTTAGATGTACATTCTGCTTTATTAATTACATTTTTAATACATTGTGTAAATAATTCAACATTAGAAATTATTCCATTTTCAATACCTTTAGTTTTTGTAATTCCTATACCTAAAATAGATAATTTATTATTCGGTAAAATTTCACCAACTAAAGCTCTTAAATTATATGTACCTATTTCTAAACTTACTAATATTTTTTTATTAATATATTGAAACATATAAATTTACTTAATAAAAACATTATTTAAGAATACAAAATTTCTTTTACTAATTTATTAAAACTTATTCCAATAATATTGGCAGCATAAGGTATTAAACTCGTATTAGTCATTCCAGGAATAGTATTAATTTCTAAAAATCAAATTTTGTTATTATTATCTATTAAAAAATCTATTCTAACACAACCTCTACAATTTAATAAATTTCATATATTTAATGATTTTTCATTTAAAATATTTTTTATTTTAATATCTAAATTATGAGGATAAAAATAATTATTTTTAAATATATACTTAGATTCATAATCATAAAAAACATTCTTAGGTTTAATTCTTATAATAGGTAAAATTTTTTTATTTAATATACCTACAGTATATTCTTTACCATATATATATTTTTCTATTAAAATATCACCAAATTTTTTATAACTATCATATAAATATAACCCCAAATCCTTAATATTATTTATAATTTTAATTCCAATACTAGATCCTTGTGTATTAGGTTTAACTATTACAGGACTTCCAAGATCATTAAATATTTTTTCACAAAAAATATTATTAAATTTTTTAAATAAACAATATTTTTTATATACAAATTCATTAATCAATATATTAGGTATTATATTAATATCTAAATTACTAACTAATAATTTAGTTAAAAATTTATTTATTGCTATAGAAGAAGTTAATACACCACTACCAGTATAAGATAAATTTAAATAATCTAATAACCCTTGTATAGTACCATCTTCCCCACTTTTACCATGTAAAGCAATAAATACTTTATCAAAAGATTTTTTTAGAAAAAATTTTAATGAAAAATATTTCATATCAATAGGATAAACAACAAAATTCATATCTAATAAAGATTTTACAATACTATATCCAGATTTTATAGAAATATCTCTTTCACTAGAATTACCACCTAAAAAAACCGCTATATTTTTAATTTTCATAAAAATTTTATTTTAAATATTTTAAATAAAAATTTGACAATATAATATCAGTATCACCAGCACCTTGAAATATAATAATATCATTATCTTTTAAAATATTAATTAAATAAAAAAAAATATTTTTTTTATTTTTAATATATAAAAAATTTACTAAACCAAAAATATCATATATTCCAGAAATAATATTACAACTACTAAAATTAAGCATCTTCTTTTCATTAGCAGAATAAATATTTAGTAATAACAAAATATTTACTTTAGATAAAGTAGTAATAAATTCATTTAACAAATTAAATGTTCTAGTATATCTATGAGGTTGAAAAATCATTATTATTCTTCTATTAGCATAACTATTTCTAATAGAATTTAAATTACATTTTATTTCAGTAGGATGATGACCATAATCATTAAAAATTAATATATCATGAAAATAATAATTTTTTATATTAATATTAAAATTTCCAATATATTCTGATCTTCTATTTATACCTTTAAAATTTAAAAAATTTTCTTTTAAAATAGGAAAATTTATTTTCTTAAGATTATTTAATAAACTAATTGCAGCTACAGAATTTAAAACATTATGTTTACCTAACATATTCAAAACTAAATTTAATTTATGTTTATTATTTAATAATAAACTAAAAAAACTTTTATATTTATCTTGTGTAAAATTTATAATTTTATAATTAGCATCATCACTAAAACCATAACTGATAATTTTACATTGAAATAAATTATTTTCTAATATTTTCCTTACTATTAAATTATCTATACAAGCAATAATATAACCATAAAAAGGAACGCGATTTAAATAAGCTACAAAAGAATTAATTAAATTATCAAAACTATTATTATAATTATTAATATGATCTCTATCAATATTAGTTAATATAACTATAGAAGGAGAAAAATTTAAAAAAAAACCATCACTTTCATCAATTTCTAATAACAAATATTTACTATTACTCATATAAATACTAGAATTTATAGATTTTATAATAGCACCATTAATACAATTGATTTTTAAATTATGAGAAAATAAAGTATCAAAAATTAAAGATAAAGTAGTACTTTTTCCATGACTACCTACTACTGTAATAGAAAAAAAAAATTTTGCTAATTCATTTAATATTTCTATTCTCTTCACTACAGGAATATTATAAAAATATGCACTTAAAATTTCGGGATTATCTAAATTAATTGCGGATGAATAAACTACTAAATTAACATTTAAAATATTTTTTTTAGAATGATAATTATAAATTTTGATACCTAAAGAAGATAAATATTTAGTTTTATAATTTAATTTAATATCTGATCCAGTAATTTTATAACCAGATAAAAATAAAAATTCCGCAATACCCGACATACCACATCCACCTATACCTATAAAATGTATTGTAAAATTATTTTTATCAATATTTAAAAATATATTATTAAAATCAAAATTATTATTCATATATATAACTAAAATTTAAAATTATAAATCTCATTAATAAATTTCTTATTAGGATATTTTATCCTATTAGTATAAGCTATATTAGCCATATTAAATAATTTATTTCTATTTAAATTTAAAATAACTTTACTTAAATAAAGTGCATTTAAATTATGTTCTTCTATAATTAAAGAAGCTCCTTTTTCTTCTAAAAATTTAGCATTTAAATATTGTTGATTATCTTTATGAACATAGGGTATAAATATAGCGGGAATACCTACTGAACTTATTTCACTGACTGTTAATGCTCCAGATCTAGAAATTATTAAATCACATCAATAATAAAATTTTTCTATTTTATCAATAAAATTAACTACACGATAATTATTATATTTTTTATATCTTTTATCATGAATATAATTATTATAATTTATATAACCTACTTGATGTAAGAAAAAAAATTTTTTATTTATAAAAAATTTTAATAAATCAAACATTATATTATTAATAATACATGAACCTTGACTACCACCTAAAACTAATATATTAATATTACCTTTACGTTTTAATAATCTTAATTTAGGTTTAGGAATAGATAATATTTCTTCTCTTATAGGATTACCTACAGTAGGAATATTAGAATTAAAAGTATTAGGAAAAGCCTGTACAACTATGTTAGCTAAATAATATAAATATCTATTAGATAAACCTACAACAGCATTCTGTTCATGTATCATTGTTTTTATTCCACACAATCATGCAGATAAAATTCCATAAAAAGATATATAACCACCAAAACCCAAAACTAAATCTGGTTTTCAATTTTTCATAATCTTAATAATTAAATAAATACTTTTAATAAACTTAAAAATATTAAAAATAAAATTTAATTTAGATATTTTAGGTATATCAATAAAATTAATATCAAAACCATATTTAGGAACTAAAATATATTCCAATCTATTTACACTACCTATTCATTTAACTAAACAACCTTTTTTTTTAAAATATTTAGAAATTACTAAACCTGGAAAAATATGTCCACCAGTTCCTCCAGTAACAATCATTAAACGATGTATTTCCATAAAAATTTCCTTTAATTAATATATTTTTTTACTAAATATTCAAATTTTTTTCCTCTTTCCTTATAATTTGAAAATTGATCTAAACTAGAACAACCTGGAGAAAATAAAACTACATCACCAAATTTAACTTTATTAATAATATATATTATAATTTCTTGCAAATAATTAAATTTTTTAGAAATATGAGGTAATAAATTATATAAAATATCTTTACTTTTGCCAAAACAACATATAAATAGATTCCTATATAATAATAAATAAGGTTTTAAAAAAATATTTAAATTCACAGATTTACTATCACCACCTAATAAAAGTCAAATTCTACCATATATATATGGTAAAGATTTTAAAGCTGATATAGTACTATGTATATTTGTAGATTTAGAATCATTAATTCATAAAATACCATTTTTATTACCTAATATATAAAACCTATAAGGTAAACCACGAAATTTTTGAATAGTATCTAACATTATATTCCTTTTAATTTTTAAAATATCTGAAATTATAATAACTACTAATAAATTTAAATAATTAAACCAACCTTGTAAAAAAATATTTTTTACATTAATAATTCTATTACAATTTTTACTTAAAAAAATATTATTTTTATAAAAACCTATATGGTATTTACCTTTATTTATACCAAAAGTAATAATATTTTTTTCATAATAATTACCAGGAATAGTATAATTATCATCTATATTTATAATACAATATTTACATTTACTAAATACATTTCATTTACTAAATATATAATCTTGCATACCATTAGGATATCTATCTAAATGATCTGCTGAAATATTTAATATTACAGAACATAAAGTATTTAAAGATTGAACATATTCTAACTGAAAACTAGAAAGTTCTAATATATATATATCACTATTTTTATGTAATAAATCTAAAACTGGTATACCTATATTTCCTCCTAAAGACACTTTCATATTATTTGACTGACAAATTTTAAATAATAAAGATACTACAGTACTTTTTCCATTAGTTCCGGTAACTGCTATAACAGGTTTTTTAATTTCTCTAAAAAATATTTCAATATCATTAATAATTTCTACTCCTTTATTTTTAACTTTTATTATCAAAGAATTATTTGAAATAGAAATACCAGGACTAATAACTATTACATCAGCATTTAATATTCAAAATTTATTTCAATAACCAAAACAATAATCTATTCCTTTAGGAATTAAATTAATATCTATAAAATTTATATCCATTAATTTAGGATAAATACCTAAAGCAATAAAAAATTTTATACATGATATACCAGTAATACCAGCTCCTAAAATAACAATATTTTTATTATAATAATTAAACATTATTTATACACTCAAAAAAAAATAATATAATAGATAAAAAAAAAGAAATTAAAGAAACAATTCAAAAAATAACAACTATTTTAATTTCAGAAAAATTACTTAATTCATAATGATGATGTATAGGAGTCATTAAAAAAATACGTTTATTAAATAATTTAAAATATAAAATCTGTAAAACAACTGAAATAAATTCTATAACAAATAGAAAACCTACTATTATAAAATAAAATTCTTTATGAAGTAATATAAACATAGAACTTAATAAAGCTCCAATAGATAAAGAACCTGTATCTCCTAAAAAAATTTTTGCAGGATAAAAATTAAAATAAAAAAATGGTAAACATGATCCAAACATTAAAGTACTTATAATAGCTAAATCTTTAGCATAATATATATATTTAATACCTAACATATATGATATATATATATTAGAACTTAATAAAGAAACTATAAATAAAAATAAACATACTAATATCATAGGTAATATTACTAAACCATCTAATCCATCAGTAAAATTTATTGCGTTAATACCACATATTAATAAAAAATATCATAATATATAATATAAATAACAATAATTATTGTATATATCAAAATATAAATTATTTGAAATAATAAGATATATAAATATTAATACAGATAAATTTTGTAAAAAAAATTTTTGTAATATAGATAAACCATGACAATTTTTAAAATAAACCTTTAAAAAATCATCTAAAAAACCAATTAAAAGATTTAAAATATAAAATAAAATTAATATTAATATATGAATATCAAAAAAATTTACAAAAATTAATAAAGAAACAAAAAAACTTATGAAAATAGATATTCCTCCCATAGTAGGAATAGTTTTTTTTTTAAAAAATTTATTTAAATTATTTTTTCGAATAATTTGAAATATTTGATATTTTTTAAACAAAAATAATAAACACTTAATCGTTAAAAATGATAAAAAAAAAGAAAAAAACAAAGATAAAAAAAAATTATTAAAAAATAGTATTGTTAAAGTAAATAAAAAATTAATCATATTATATTTTTTAAAAAAAATTTATTATTTTTTCCATATTTAAAAATCTTGAACCTTTAATTAAAATAGTAACTTGATCATAATATTTAAATATAAATTTTAAATATAAAACTAAACTTTTAATATCTAAAAAATGTTGCCCTTTCAAACTATATTTACTAATATAAAAACTATCTTGACCTATACTAAATACTTTATTAATATAAAGTAAATTTTTTATAAATTTTCCTATTTTAGAATGTCAATATATTGACATATAACTTAATTCAGCCATATCACCTACTACTAATACCTTATAACCCAAACATTTTTTTAGAAATAATATACTATAATATAAAGATCTCGGATTAGAATTATAAGTATCATCTAAAATTAATTTATTTTTACTCAAAAAAATTGGATATAATCTTCCTTTAATAGGATTAAAACTCTCTAAACCTATTTTAATATCTTGTAAAGACACAGAAGATGAAAAAGATAAAGCAGAAGCAAATAAACAATTTCAAATATTATGTATACCTAATAATTTTATAAATATATTTATACTTCCAGAATCAGTTAATAAAGTAAATTTACTACCATATAAATTAATTTTTAAATTACATATAGAAATACAATTTTTTTTTTTTATAGGAATAAAAGAAATAAAAAATTTTTCTTTATTAAAAAAATATTTTTTTCAGAAATTATTTAAATAATAATTATTATTTAATATAATTAAACCAGAAGAAGATAAATTTTTAAATATTTTACCCTTACTTTTTACAATATTTCAAAAATTTTTAAAACCATTTAAATGTGAAACAGAAATATTAGTAATACAAGCTATATCTGGTTTTATTATACTAGAAAGATAGTCTATATCTTTTATATTATCAGCACCTAATTCTAAAATAGAATATTTATAAATATCCTTCTGTAATTTTAATAAAGTACTAAAAACTCCTAATTCAGTATTTCTATTATAATAATTATATAAAGTTTTACCTGATCTTTTTAATATATTAGCAGTAATTTCTTTAACAGAAGTTTTTCCTGTTGATCCAGTTAAAGATAAAAATTTAGTAGAAACTTTATTTCTTAATCAACTAACTATATTAGATAAAGCAAAATTAGAATCTTTAACTATTAATTGTGGTATATTTATTGATAAAAAATTTTCTGAAAGAACTGCTAATGCACCTTTATTAATAGCATCATGATATAAATAATCAATACTATAATTACCTTTAATAATAATAAATAAAGAATTTTTTATATTGTCTAAACGAGTATCGATAGAAATATGATTCACATATATATTTTTTCCTACTAAAATAGCATTAGTAATACTAGCTATTTTAAATAAACTAAATAAAAACATAATTTATATTCCTAATAATTTAGAAACCCAATATTTATCAGAATATTTTATTTTTTTACCAAAAATAAAATGAAAATTCTCATGACCTTTACCAGCTATTAAAATAACATCATATTTAGATGAATTTTTAATAGCAAATTTAATTGCTAAAATACGATTTAAAATAATAAAAACATTATTAAAATTATTTATACCTAATTTTATATCATTGATAATACTAATTTCATCTTCATAATATACATCATCATTAGTAATAATAATTATATCAGAATACTTTTTAGCTATACTACCCATAATAGGTCTTTTATTTTTATCTCTATTACCAGTACATCCAAAAATACATCATAATTTACCTTGACAATATTTTCTAGATTCTAATAAAATATTTTTTAATGCTATAGGTGTATGAGCATAATCAATAATTATTAAAGAATGATTTTTTTGTTTTATAAATTCTAATCTACCTTTAGGTAAAATTAAATATTTACTACTATCTAGTAAATCTTTTAAATTAAAATTTAAAGATAATAAAGTAATAAAACTAAGAAAAAAATTTTTAATATTAAAATCACCAATTAAAAATAATTTTATTATTCCATTACCTCAAGAAGATAAAAAAAAAATTTTTTTTAAAAAACCATAATATTCTATTTTTTTAATATAAATTCATCTATATTTAAATAATTTGATATATTTAAAATTAAAAGTTACAGGTATAATATTTTCTATAGGTAATAAATTTTTAAATCAATAATACCCTATAGGGTCATCTATATTAATAATTAAATTTTTAATTTTATATTCAGAAAATAATTTTAATTTTGCTAATTCATAATTTTTGATATTAATATGATAATCTAAATGATCTAAAGATAAATTTGTAAATACAGCAGAAGAAAAATAAACATTTTCTACTCTACGTTGTATCAAAGAATGTGAAGAAACTTCAATAAAAACAAAATCAGTTGATTGTTGATAAAAAAAATTTAATTCAGATTGTAATTCTAAAGAAGAAACAGTTGTATTTAAAGAAGGAGATAAATTACCATAAAAACCATTACCTATAGTACTTAACATAGCACTTTTATAACCTAATATATAAGCTCATTGAGAACATAAATTAACTACAGTAGTTTTACCATTAGTACCAGTTACTCCTGCGGAAACTAATTTTTTACCTGGATAATTATAAAATTTAGATATTATATTAGATAAAAAAATATCTATTTTTTTTAAATAAAAAATATAAATTTTATACTGATAATTAAATAAATAATATGATTTTCTTATACTAGAATAAGTTAAAACCGCTATAGCACCATTACATACAGCATCAGATATAAAATATCTACCATTAGTATGGTAACCTTTAAGTGCAATAAATAAATTATTTTTTTTTATTAAACGACTATCACAAGAAATACCTGATATATATATATCAGGAAAATTTATAAAACAAAAATATTTAAATAATAATTTATTCAAACTAATAATTTTCAAAAAATCTCCATTATTTAATAAAATTAATTTATTTTTTTTCTGCAACTCTAAGTATAGCGCTTCTAATTCTATTATTATTAATAATTTCTTTTGGTGATGGTTTATATTTACCTAAATTAATCATTTTAGTAGAATAAAATTTATTTATTTGTTTATCTGTTAAAGGTATGTTGGGTATAAAATTCATATTAGTTTTATTATAAATAAATTTTTTTACTATTCTATCTTCTAAAGAATGAAAACTAATAACTACTAATCTACCTTTACTAGATAAAATATTATAAGCAGCTTTCAATCCATTTATTAAAGAATTTAATTCATCATTAATATAAATTCTAATAGATTGAAATACTCTAGCTAAAGATTTAATATATTTTCTAGCACCAACTACATATTTTATAATTTTTACTAAATCTTGTGTATATTTTAATACTGTTCTTTTTCTAAAAAAAATAATCTTTTTAGCAATATTTTTAGCATTATAATCCTCTCCATAATTTTTAATAACATTAAAAATATCCTTTTCATTAGCATTATTTAATCAATACATTGCAGAAATACCAATATTTTTATTTAAACGCATATCTAATAAATCATTTTTTAAAAATGAAAAACCTCTATTAGATTGATCTAATTGTCAAATAGATAATCCTAAATCAAATATAATACCATTTATTTTTTTTTGAAATCCTAAACGTTTAATATAATTCTCTATATAAGAAAAATTACTATTAATTATATTTAAACGAGGATCTTGTATTTTTCTAGAATTAATTAATAAAGATTCATTATCTATATCAAAAGAAAACAATTTACCTGAAACACATAAATTTTTCAGTATTTCTAAAGAGTGTTCTCCACAACCAAAAGTGCAATCTATATAAATACCATCTTTTTTTATATTTAAAAATTTTTTTATCTCTTTTAAAAAAGCTGGATAATATTTTTTTAACATATATGTATTAAATATAATTATATTTTATATAATAATAACATAATTTAATTTTTTTTTTAAAAAACATAATAAATAAAATGAATAAAAAAATTATAATAGCAAACTTAAAACTAAATGGAAATTTAAAATATATTAAAAAATATATTAAAAAATTAAATAAATATATAAATAGTAAAATTTATAAAATATTTATAGCACCACCTATATTATATTTATATTTTAGTAATTTAATAATTAACAACAAAAATATTAAATTAGTCTCTCAAAATATAGATAAAAATTTTTCAGGATCATATACAGGAGAAATCTCAGGTAAAATGTTAAAAGATATAAATACAAAATATGTAATTATAGGACATTCTGAAAGAAAAAAATATCACAAAGAAAATAATAAAACTATACTAAAAAAAATTATAGCCACTAAAAAATCTAATCTAATACCTATAATATGTATAGGAGAAAATATTGAAGAATATAATAAAAAAAAAAGCAAAAATATATGTAAAAAACAAATACAATATATTATTAAAAATAATAATATTAAAATATTAAAAAATACTATTATTGCTTATGAACCTATATGAGCTATAGGAACAGGTAAAAATGCTGATATTAATCATATCAATAAAATACATAAATATATCATTAAATATATTTCTTCTATAAATAAAAATATTATTAAAAAAATTAAAATTATCTATGGAGGATCAATAAATGATAAAAATATTTGTAATATTATTACAAATAAATATGTTGATGGATTATTAATTGGTAAATCATCTTGAAAAATTAAAAACTTTACTAAATTATTAAATATTATTAATAACTTAAAATAAAATTTTTAAAAAAATGAATAAAATTCAAATTTTAGGACCTTCCAAAACAATAGGTGAAATAAAAATATCTGGATCTAAAAATTCTGCATTACCAATATTATTTGCTTCTCTTTTAGTAAATGAAGATATAAAAATTAAAAATATTCCTAATATTAAAGATATATATATAACTTTAAAATTATTTAGTAAAATAGGAGTAAAAATAAAAAAAAATAAAAATTTAATAATCAATAGTAAAAATATTAAAAAAAATTATTTTCCTAACAAATTAATTAAGAAAATCAGAGCATCAATATGATTAATAAGTCCAATATTAATAAAATTTAAAAAAGTTAAAATCCATATTCCAGGAGGATGTAAAATAGGAGAAAGACCTATTAATTTACATTTATATGGATTAGAAAAATTAGGTGCAAAAATAAAGTTAAAAGATAATTATATTATAGTAAAAATCAAAAAAAAATTAATCTCTAATACTATTACTTTTCCACAAATAAGTGTAGGAGCAACATTAACATTAATTTTAGCATCAATATTAATACCTGGATTAACAATCATTAAAAATTTTGCTAAAGAACCTGAAATTATAGATACAATAAATTTTTTAAATACTTTAGGAGCAAAAATATTATATAAAAAAGACAAAATTAAAATATTGGGAGTAAAAAAACTACATGGAGGAACATATAAAATTATTCCAGATAGAATTGAAACTGGTACATATTTAATTGCTTCTGTTGTATCAAAAGGTAAAATAATATGTTATAACACTGATGCTAATCTATTAAAAAATGTTTTAAACAAATTAAAATTATCTGGAGCAATAATTAAAACTGGTAATGATTTTATAAAATTAAAAATGTCTAAAAGACCTAAAGCAGTAAATATTGAAACATTACCTTATCCTTATTTTCCAACAGATTTACAACCCCAATTTACAATCTTAAATATATTAGCTAAAGGTAAAAGCATCATTACAGAAAATATATTTCAAAATAGATTTAATCATGTTAAAGAATTAATTAAGATGGGAGCAAAAATAAAAATACAAAATAATAAAATTATATGTAAAGGAATTAATAAAATATTTGGTACTGAAGTAAATGCTAAAGATTTAAGATCAGCAGCAAGTTTAATTATTGCTGGATGTGTAGCACAAGGAATCACAACTATAAAAAATATAAATCATATATATCGAGGATATGAAGATATAGAAAAAAAATTATGTATTCTTGGAATTAAGATAAATAAAATATAAATTAAATAATATAATAAAATATATTTTTAAAAATTAATAAAATGTAAATTATTAAAATATTTAATAAATATATTTTATTTTAAAAAAAAATTTCTTTAAAAAAATAACAATGAATATTTTATAATAAAAATATATATATTACTAAAAAAAATAATACTGAGATAAAAAATTATTTTTTTTAAAAAAATAAATTAAGAAAAAATAAAATTAATTTTTCCAAAACGTTTTTTAAGATTATCTAATCTACCTTTAGAATTAGATATTTTTTGTTTACCAGTATAAAAAGAATGACATTTATAACAAACATCTATATTAAAATTTTTTTTTAAAGTAGAATATATTTTTATAATATTACCACAAGAACAAGAAACTTTTAATAAATTATTACTAAGATGTATATTTTTTTTCATAAAATGAAAACCTTTATTTACATAAAATTAGAAATAAATATATACTATCATGTTTACAGTTAAAATAATACTACCTATTAAAAATATAAAAAAATTAATTTATTATAAAAAAACAAATAAAAATATTAATATAGGTAAAAGAGTAATAGTATCATTAAAAAATAAAAATCTTATAGGAATAATTTCTAATATTTGTAAAAAAAAAAAAAATATTAAAATTAAAAAAATTATTAAAATAATAGACAAAAAAAAAATAGTTAATAAAAAATGATTAAAATTAATTAAAATATGTTCCATATATTATAGAATACCATTTAATATATTTCTATTTAATTTAATACCTAAATATACAAAACGAAAATATAAAAAAAAAATTAAATATATACAAAAAATATCAAAACCAATAAAAATAAGTAAAAAATATTTTAAAATAATTAATAATATATATATAAAAAAAAAAGTGTGATTACTTATTACTAATTTTAAAAAAAGAATAAATTTTTATATAAATATCATTAAACAAAATATTAAAAATAATTACCAAATTTTAATTTTGGTACCTGAAAATTATTTAATTAAAAAAATCAAAAAATATATATATAATAAAATACATATAAATATAGAAATTATTAATTCTAAAATATGTAAAAAAAAAAAAATCAAAATATGAAAAAAAATATTAGAGAAAAAAATATCTATAATATTAGGGACTAGATCAGCTATATTTACACCGTTTGTAAATTTAAATTTAATTATTATAGAAGAAGAACATAGTAAATATTATAAAGAAAATAGAAATTTTCCGTATAACGCTAAAAATATAGCCTTATTAAGATCAAAAATAGAAAATATCCCTATAATATTAGGTTCTTTAACACCATCTATAAAAAGTTATTATAAAAGTAAAATAAAAAAATATAATATTATTAAAATTAAAAATCCATTATATACAATCAAAAAAAAAATTTTAAATATTAATAATAATATAATAAAAAAAAAAATTCAACAAATTTTTAAAAAATATATTAAAAAAAAAGAAAAAATTTATATACTAACAAATATTAATGGATATTCTTGATTAATATGTAAATATTGTAAATCAATTCAAAAATGTTATTTATGTAAAATAAAATATGTATTTTATAAAAAAAAACAAATTATTTGTTACAAATGTAAAAAAAAAATAGTTTTAAAAAAATGTATTAAATGTAAAAAAAATAAATTTTATAATTTTGGTTGAGGTACAAAAAAAATAAAAAAACATTTAATAAAATTATTTCCTTCAACAAAAATAAAAATCATTAATTCAAAATTTAAAAAAAAAAAAAATCAACAAATATTTATATCTCATAAATTAATTATAAATAAAAATATTTTTAAACCTAATTTAATTGTATTTAATATAGATAATATTTTATTTTCTAATAATTATGAATCTATAGAAAAAATTATAAGAGAATATAATATATTTATAGAAAAAAATTATATTAATAAAAAACAAAAAATAATTTTTCTTACAAAATACCCTTATCATTATATATATAAAAATTTTTTAAAATTCAATAATTATGAAAATCATATAAAAGATATTTTAAAAGAAAGAAAATTAATTAATTACCCACCTTATGTTCATGAATCTTCAATATCTATTGAATATAATAATAATAATAATATATATAAATTATATAAAATAATGAATTTATTATTATATAAATATAAAAAAATTAATATTTTAAAACCTAAATTAATTAAAAAAAAAAAATATTTTTGAAAAATTATTATATTTAGTAAATTATATAAACATCTATTTTTTTATATTGAAGATATTAAGAAAAGAATTAAAAACAAAATAAAATTTAAAATAGATATTGATAATAACGAATAATTTTTTTTAATATTAAAAACATTGAACATTTTTAGGTAAATTAGAAATTTTAGAAACTTGTTTAATAACTCCTTTAGGAAAAAGTTTATATAAAAAAATACTATTATATTGTTTATTATATTTAATATTTAAAAAATTTAATAAATTTCTTATATTAGGTAAAGAATTATATTTAAAATAAAATAATCTAAAATAATAAATTATTACTCAATGAATATATTTTAAATGTATTCCTTCCTTTAAAGCTAATTGAATAGCAATATTTTTACTTCAAAATTTTACTTTCATTTTATTATTATAAAACAAATATGTTATTATATATAAATTTATAAAAACTTTAAATAATTTAAAATGCCAGAATTACCAGAAGTAGAAACAATTAAAAAAGAATTAAAAAAAAATTGTTTAAAAAAACAAATTAATAAAATTATTATTTATAATAATAAGTTAAAATATATTATTCCTAAAAAAATAAAAAAAATAAAAAAACAAATTATTTTAAAAATAAAAAGATTTTCTAAATTTTTAATTATTAAAACTAATAAATATTATTTATTAATTCATTTAGGTATGTCTGGTAATATATTATTAATTAATAAAATAAAAAAAAATACTAAACATGATCACTGAGATTTAATATTAAATAATAAAAAAGTTATTAGATATAATGATATAAGAAAATTTGGTTATCTATTAATATTTAATTCAAAAAAAAAAATTAAAAAAATTATTTCTAAGTTAGGTCCAGAACCTTTAAAAAAAACATTTAATTCTAAATATCTTTATAAAATAACTAAAAAAAAAAAAAGATGTATCCACAATTTAATTATGGATAATAAAATTATTTCAGGTATTGGAAATATATACGCAAATGAAAGTTTATATTTATCTAAAATAAAACCATATAGAAAATCTAATTCTTTAAGTTATCAAGAAACTAAAACACTAGTAACAAATATTAAATTAATATTAAAACAAGCCTTATTTTATAAAGGTACTACAATTAGAAATTACAAAAATATAAATAACAATTATGGATTTTTTCAAAATAAATTGTTAGTTTATCAAAAATTTGGTCAACAATGTTTGTTTTGTAAAAAAACAATTCAAAAAATTAAAAAATATGGAAGAAATTTATATTTTTGTAAAAAATGTCAAAAATAAAAATTATAATATAAATTTACTTAAATCTTCGTTTACAAATAAATTATCTAATTTATTTTTAACATAATTAGAATCTATTAAAATAGATTTACTTTTATAATCATTTGCTCTATACGATATATCTTCCATTAATTTTTCTAAAACTGTATGTAATCTTCTAGCTCCTATATTTTCGGTATTTTCATTAATTTTTCAAGAAATATCAGCTAAATATTTAATACCATCATCAGTAAATATAATTTCTACTCCCTCAACATTTAATAAAGCTTTATACTGAGATGTAATAGAAATATTAGGTTCAATTAATATTCTCTCAAAATCATGAGCAGTTAAAGCTTTTAATTCAACTTTAATAGGTAATCTACCTTGTAATTCTGGTATTAAATCACTAGGACTACAAAATTGAAATGCACCGGATGCAATAAATAAAATATAATCAGTTTTTACTACACCATATTTAGTTGATACAGTACATCCTTCTACTAGAGGTAATAAATCTCTTTGCACTCCTTCTCTAGAAATACCAGAATCTGAAGAAGAACCACCTCTTTTACAAACTTTATCAATTTCATCTATAAATACTATTCCTTGTTGTTCTACTAAATCTATAGCTTTACGTTTTAAACTATCAAAATTTAATAATTTTGTTGATTCTTCATCAATTAATAATTTTATGGCATCTTTAATTCTTAACTTGCGAACCTTTTTTTTTTGACTACTGATATTTTGAAATATAGATTGTAGTTGATTAGTCATTTCTTCCATACCTGGAGGTGACATAATTTCAATTCCAAATGAAGGAGTAGTAATATTAATTTCTATAATATCATTATCTAAAATTCCATTACGTAATTTATCCAATAATATATTTTTATCAATTTTATATTGTGGATAATTATTTTTATCAATATTTTTATTATTAGATAATATTATATTTACTATACGTTCTTCTGCAATTTTTCTTGCTTTACACATATTAATTTTTATAGACTGCATTTTAATCATTTTAATAGCATAATCAACTAAATCTCTTATTATAGAATCAACTTCTTTACCTACATAACCTACTTCAGTAAATTTAGTAGCTTCTACTTTAATAAAAGGAGAATTACTTAATTTAGCTAATCTACGAGCAATTTCTGTTTTTCCAACTCCTGTAGGACCTATCATTAAAATATTTTTAGGAGTTATTTCATTACGAAATTCATCACTTAACTGCATTCTACGCCATCTATTTCTTAATGCAATAGCTACTGCTTTTTTAGCATCATCTTGACCTATAATGAATTTATTTAATTCATATACAATTTCTTGAGGAGTTAATTCAGTATACATAAAAAATGTCCTTGTTTAAATAAATTTAAATAATTAATAATTTAACTCTTTAATAGTAAAAATATGATTTGTGTATAAACATATATCCGCAGATATAGATAAAGATTTTTTCACTACACTACGAGCATCTAAATCAGTATTTTCTAATAAGGCTCTAGCTGAAGCTAGAGCATAAGATCCTCCACTACCTATAGCAATTAAATTATTTTCAGGTTGAATAATATCTCCACTACCAGAAATAATTAAAGAATATTTAATATCAGTAATTGCTAATAAAGCTTCTAATTTTCTTAAACTATGATCTGTTCTTCAATCTTTAGCTAATTCTACCGCAGATTTTATTACATGACCTTGATGCATTTCTAATTTTTTTTCAAAATATTCAAATAAAGTAAAAGCATCAGCAGTACCACCCGCAAAACCAGCAAGTATTTTATTATAGTAAAGTTTACGTACTTTACATACATTACTTTTCATTATTACATTACCAAAAGTAGCTTGTCCATCACCACCCATAACAACCAAATTTTTTTTTCTAACACTCAATATAGTAGTCACAATAAACCTATAAATAAAATATTATTAATTAAATAAAATTAATTACTTTCTAAAACTAACCTCAATTTTTTCATAGCATTTTTTTCTAATTGACGAATTCTTTCCGCGGAAATATTGTAATATAATGCTAATTTTTTTAAAGTAGTTTTTTTTTTATTATATAATCATCTAGATTCTATAATATGTTTACTTCTACTATCTAAATAATTTAAAGCTTGTTTTAATTTTTTAACATTATATTTTAATCAATTTATTTTTTCAAAATTATATGCAAAATCAGAACACTTATCCCATATAGAATAAAAAAAAGTAGGATTATCATAATCAATTTTTTTATCTATAACTAAATCTTTAGAAAACATACGTGATTCCATTTCTCTAACATCTTTTTGAGATACACTAAATTTACGTGCTACAACATTAATTTCCTCGTTATTAAACCAACCATTTTTTTTTTTTATTTTTCTTAAATTAAAAAATAATTTACGCTGTGATTTAGTAGTAGCAATTTTAACAATTTTTCAATTTTTTAAAATATATTCATGTATTTTAGCTTTTATTCAATAAATAGCAAAAGATATAATTCTAACTCCATAAAAAGGATTAAATTTTTTTACTGCTTTCATTAAACCAATATTCCCCTCCTGAATCAAATCTGCTTGAGGTAAACCATATCCAGAATAATTTTTAGCAATATATATTACAAAACGTAAATGATAAAGAATTAATTCTTTAGCAGAATCTAAATCACCATAATAATAAAAACGATTAGTTAATTGATATTCTTTTTCTAAAGATAAAATCGGTCAAGAATTTACTTTATATATATAAGAACTTAATCTACCTAAATTAAATATTTTAAAATTAGTAATATTAACTTCCATATAAATACATTAATAAAAAATAAATTATATAACATAATTTATATATATTATAAACTATAATATAATAAATAAAAATTAATTTACATTAAATTTTAAATATTAAATATAAAATATGGTATATAAAAATTATTTAAAAATAATAGGTGGAAAATTTAAAGGTAAAAAAATAAAAATAATAAAAGATAAATTTACTAAACCTACTTTAGTAGGTATAAGAAAAACTTTATTTGATTGATTAAATCCATATATAAAAAATTTTATATGTTTAGATTGCTTTGCGGGTAGTGGTATTCTAAGTCTAGAATGTATATCTAGAAAAGCTAAACATGTAACTTTAATAGAAAAAAAATACAAAATTTTTAAAAATATAAAAAAAAATTTTCAACAAATTAATAAAAAAAAATATTCTATTATAAATATAGATATATTAATATGATTAAAAAAAAAAAAAAAAAAAAAATTTGATTTAATATTTATAGATCCTCCATATAAAAATAAAAATATTAATTTAATCATTAAATGAATAGAAAAAAATAATTTTTTAAAAAAAAAATCTTTTATATATATAGAAACATATAAAAAAAATAAATTACTCAATATTCCAAAAAAATGAATATTATATAAAAAAAAATATACTCAAAATATTGAGTATAAATTATTTACTAAAAAATAATAAAATATTTAAATAAATATTTCTAAACAATCATTTAAAAATAAAAAACCTTTTTTAGTTAAAGAAAAATGTTTCTTTCTATCAATATAAATTAAATATTTTTTTTTTATAGCTAAATCAACTTTAAATTTTATAAAACTAAATTTTAATCCAGTATAAAAAATAAACTTTTTAATACAAAATGATGTTAACAATCTCAATCTACATATAAAATATTCAATAATAATATCTTTAATAGATAATATATATCTTTTCGATATATATGAACCTGTTATATAATTTTTAAAATTTTTATTTTTTATAGTTCTATATATAGAATAATTTGATGTAGTTATTTTACTATGTGCTCCACAACCAATACCTAAATAATCACCAAAACGTCAATAATTAATATTATGAAAACAAACCCTTTTTTTTTTTTTTTACATAAGAAGATATTTCATATTGAAAATAACCATGTTTTTTAAGAATTTTTTTACCTAAAAAAAAGATTTCTTCTATTTTAGAATAATTAATTTTATTTAAAAAATTATAATATTTAGTATTTTTTTGAATTATTAATTCATATCAAGATAAATGAGGAATATTTAATTCTATAACATTTTTTATATCTTTAATAGCACTATTAACACTTTGATTGGGTAAACCATATATTAAATCTATATTAAAATTATTAAAATAACATTTTACATTATATATAATATTAAGTATATCACTATATGTATAATTTCTTTCAATATTTTTTAAAACATGATTATCAAAACTTTGTACACCTATAGATAATCTATTAATACCTATTTTAGAATACCAAAATATATTATTTATATTTAAATTTAAAATATTTACTTCTAAAGTAATTTCTATATTTTTTTTACATAAAAAATTTAAAAAAATATTTTCTAATAAAAAATAAATATTATTTAAACTTAAAATATTAGGTGTTCCACCACCTATATAAATACTATAAATATATCTTTTATCATTTTTAAAAAAAAAATCTTCTTTTAAATCTTTTATCATATTTAAAATATATTTTTTAATATTTATATTTTTATAATCTGTAAAACTTAAAAAAGCACAATAAGGACATTTATTAAAACAAAAAGGTATATGTATATATAAACTTATAGGTATCATGATTTTATCCAAATATATTATATTAAAATATAATAATATTATTTATAATAAAATTATTATAAAACAACTAGATATATTTTTAAAATATGAAAAATATAAATAATAATATAGAATTTTCTCCTTATAAAATACCTCCATATTCTATAGAAGCAGAACAATCTGTAATCGGAGGATTAATGTTAGATAATGATAAATGAGAAAATATTCATGAAATAATAAATTATAAAGATTTTTTTCAAAAATCACATCAAATAATATTTTTAGAAATGCAAAATTTATCTAAATCCTATAAACCCATAGATTTAATTACACTTTCTGAATCATTAAAAAAAAATAAATATTTAAAAATAATAGGAGGATTTAATTATTTAGCACAAATTTCTCAAAATATATTAAATATTACTAATATTATATATCATGCTAAAATAATAAAAGAAAAATCAGTTATTAGAAAAATAATTAAAACAGCTAATGAAATAATAACTACAAGTTTTAATTTAGAAGGTAAAAATAGTAAAGATTTAATAGATATAGCTGAATCAAAAATATTTGAAATATCAGAAAAAGAATTAAATAAAACAACAGGACCTAAAAATATATCTAACATAATTAAAAAAACTAAAAAAAAAATTAAACAATTATATACTAATCCAAGTGAAGAAATAACTGGTATAGATACTGGATATATAGATTTAAACAAAAAAACATTTGGTTTACAAAAATCAGATTTAATTATAATTGCCGCAAGACCATCAATGGGTAAAACAACTTTTGCTATGAATATATGTGAAAATATAGCAATGTCTCAAAAAAAACCAGTATTAATATTTAGTTTAGAAATGCCATCAGAACAGATAATAATAAGAATAATATCTTCATTATCTAGAGTAAATCAAAATAAAATTAAAACTGGAAAATTAAATCATGAAGATTGAACTAGAATATCAAGTACAATAAATATATTAAAAAAAAAAAAAAATATTTTTATAGATGATTCATGTTCTTTAACACCTACAGATGTTAGATCTAGAACTAGAAAAATATATAAAGAAAATAAAGGATTAAGTTTAGTTATGATAGATTATCTTCAATTAATGAAATCATCTTCATATTTAGATAATAGAGCATTAGAAATAGCTGATATATCTAGATCATTAAAATTTTTAGCTAAAGAATTAAAAATTCCAATAATAGCTTTATCTCAATTAAATAGACTCTCTGAACAAAGAATAGATAAAAGACCAGTAAATTCAGATTTAAGAGAATCAGGATCCATAGAACAAGATGCTGATCTAATTATGTTTATATATAGAGATGAAGTATATAACGATAATTCAGATATGAAAGGAATAGCAGAAATTATTATTGGAAAACAACGTAATGGACCTACAGGTACTATACATTTAGTTTTTAATGGTAAAATATCTAGATTTGATAATTATGCATCATATAAATATTAATTTTAAAATCAAAAATTAAATATTAAAAGTATATATATTTTTCAACATATTTATTTTATAATAAAATTTATTTAATCAAATAAACTATCTAAATAATAAAATAATTAACATTATAATATGGCTAGTAAAGGAATTAATAAAGTAATCTTAATAGGTAATTTAGGTCAAGATCCGGAAATAAGATATACATCTAAAGGAAATACAGTAACTAATATAAATTTAGCTACTTCAGAAATATGAAAAGATAAAAATACAGGAGAAAACAAAGAAAAAACAGAATGACATAAAGTAGTTTTATTTGGTAAACTAGCGGAAATAGCTGCAGAATATTTACATAAAGGATCACAAATTTATGTAGAAGGAACATTAAAAACAAAAAAATGACAAGATAAAAATGGTAATGATAGATATACCACCGAAATAATTGTAAATATGAATGGTACAATGCAAATGTTAGGAACAAAAAAAAATAATAAAAAAACAGCAAATAATTTAAAAAATAATGTAAAACAAAAAAAAACAAATCTAAAAAAAAAAGAAAATTTTCAAAATAAATCAGAAGATTTATCAATAGATTTTGATGATATCCCTTTCTAAAAAAATTAATTCAATATTATTATTTTAACAAAACAAATGACTGAAATATTTGGAAAACTATTTAAAAAAATAATCAAAAAAAAAAATATTAAACAAGGTTCTATAATAAAAGGAAAAATTATAGATATAGATCATAAAAATGTAATTATAGATTCTGGATTAAAATCAGAATCATATATACCTATAGATCAATTTAAAGATTCTAAAGGTAATATTAACATTAAAATTAATGATAATGTAGAAGTTTTAGTAGATTATATCTCAGGAGGAGGTGGAGAAACTATTTTATCTAGAGAAAAAGCACAAAAATATAAATCATGACTTAATATAGAAAAATCATATAAAAAATCTACAATAATAAAAGGTATAATAAATGGTAAAGTAAAAGGAGGTTTAACAGTAGATATTAATGGAATAAAAGCATTTTTGCCTGGTTCTTTAATAGATATTAAACCAATTAAAGATCTTACAAATTTAGAAGAAAAAGAATTAGAATTTAAAATAATAAAATTAGATAAAAATAATAATAATATAGTTATTTCAAGAAAAGCTGTAATACTTAGCGAAAATAATTTTGAAAGAGAAAAATTAATTAAAAATATTTATGAAGGTTTAATTTTAGAAGGAACAGTAAAAAATATTACAGATTATGGTGCATTTATAGATTTAGGAGGTTTAGATGGATTATTACATATAACAGATATTGCATGAAAAAGAGTTAAACATCCTAATGAAATACTTAAAATAGGCGAAAAAATAAATGTAAAAATTATTAAATTTGATAAAAAAAACACAAGAGTTTCTTTAGGATTAAAACAACTTAGTGAAGATCCATGAAAAAATATAAATGATAAATATCCTTTAAAAAGTAAAATAAAAGGAATAATCACTAATTTAACTGATTATGGATGTTTTATAGAAATTGAAGAAGGTATAGAAGGTTTAGCACATATATCAGAAATAGATTGAAAAAATAAAAATATTAATCCATTTAAAATATTTAATATAGGATCTTATATAGAAGCAATAATATTAAATATAGATCAAGAAAAACGTAGAATATCTCTAGGAATTAAACAATGTAAACCTAATCCATGAAAAAAATTTATTAAAAATTATAACAAAGGTGATACTATAACAGGAACTATCAAATCAATAACTGACTTTGGAATATTTATAAATTTAGATAAAAATATTAATGGATTAGTACATACTTCAGATATATCTTGAAATACATTAAATAATAATAAAAATATATATCAAAAAGGCGATAAAATTAAAACATGTATTTTACAAATAGACACAGAAAAAGAAAGAATTTCATTAGGTATTAAACAACTTAGTGAAGATCCAATTAATAAATATTCAGAATTTCAAAAAAAAAATCTTTTATTAAAAGTTAGAATAATTAAATTTAAAAAAAATAATATTAAAATATTAACAGATGAAGGCATAGAAGGATATGTTAAATATAATGATAAAATAAAAAATAAATTTAAAATAAATGATTTAATTACTACTAAGATAATTAATATAGATTTTAAAAATAGATTATTATATTTACATATCTATAACCAAGATAGATATACTCAAAACAAAAAAAAAATAAATAATAATAATTGTTTTAATACAATGTTAGAAGCATTTAAAATAGCAAAAATTAAATAATATGAAAATAATAAACTTAAATATTTTAATTAAACAAATTAATTATGATATCCACAAAATAATATCTAAAAAAAAATTTTTATAATTTTAAAAAAAATGATTAATTTTTTTAAAAAAAAAATTAATAAAAAAAAAATAAAAATTAAAAATTTTGGTTATCTAAATACATATAAAAAAAATATTAAAAATAATAATTTTAAAAAAAATAAAAAAAAAAATCAAAAAATTATTATACCATATTTTAAATGTAGTAAAAAAGTACTTTATTTTTTAAATAATAAAAATTAAATTAAATCTTTATATAAAAAATTTTCAAAATCATTAAAACATGAAAAATATTTAAAATTATAAGAAGATTGAATTATCTTATTTCTATAATAAAAAGAATTTTTAATGTTTTTAAAAATATTAATTACATGTTTTAAAATATTAAAAGGATGAGTATTATGCAAATTTATTTCTTCAATAATATACAAATATAATTTAAAAAAAATAAATCTTAATTTAGGGTTAATTTTATTTTTTAAAAATATATTATTTTTACTACATAAATTAGTATTTTTATTTTGTTTACTAAAATAATTATCTATATCAAATAAAATACTAGGATAAGAATATAATTTTCTACCCATCATTACACCATCAACATAATTTAAATGATAATCTATATCTTTAATACCACTTAAATTACCATTTAATATTATATTTAAATGAGGTAAATCTTTTTTTAATTTATAAATATAATCATAATTTAAAACAGGTACTTTTAAATTTAATTTAGTAGAAAAATTATCTTTTAATATACTTCTAGCATGAATAATAAAATATTTACATTTAGTAAATAATGAAATATTACCAATAAAATTTAATAAATTATTATAACAATAATTATAATTTATTCTATGTTTTATAGATACATTAATATTTTTAGCACCTAAAATTAAAGAATTAATACAATTAATAACATGTTTAATATCTGACATTAAATAAAAACCTATTTTACCAAAATAAGAACTTTTTGAAGGACAACCTAAATTAAAATTAATTTCAGAAAAATTTAATTTTCTTGCTATTTTTGCAGATTTATATAAATCCTTACAATTATTACCTATAAATTGTATCGCTACAGGAACATTTTTAATATTATTAAATAATAATTTTTTTTCTTTATATTTACGTAAAAAAGAAGATGTACATACCATTCCTGTATATAATTTTATATAATTAGTAAAAAGACTATAAAAATATCTACAATGTCTATCTGTATATTTATACAACGGAGCTACCGAAAATTTATTAAACATAATAATTAATTATTTAAATTAATAAACTTTAAACCATCCATATAATTTAATAAAATATCTGGTATTTTAATTACTCCAGTATCTACTTGAAAATTTTCTAATATAAGCATTAATATTCTACCAACAGCTAAACCAGATCCATTAATTACATGTACAAATATATTACTATTTAATTTTTTATCTTTATAACGAATATTTATTCTTCTAGATTGAAAATCTCATGTATTAGAACATGAAGAAACTTCAATATAAGATTTATCTAAAGGAGATCAAACTTCTAAATCATATGTTTTACAAGAACTAAAACTCATTAATTTATCACATAATAAAACCTTACGATAAGGTAAATTTAACATTTTTAAAATCATTTCTGCATCACAAGTTAATTTTTCTAAAGCTAGCATAGAATATTTAGGTTTTACTACTTGTATTAATTCTACTTTATCAAATTGTTTTAATCTAATCAAACCTCTATTATTTTTACCGTAAGATTTAGATTCAGATCTAAAACATGGAGTATTAGAAACTAATTTAATAGGTAAATCCGTTTCTTTTAAAATTTTATTTTTAAATAAATTTATTAATGAAACTTCAGATGTTGGTATTAAAGCATAATTAATATTTTTTTCTCTTTTAGAATTTACATAAAATATATCTTTATAAAATTTAGGTAATTGTCCAGTACCATATAAAGAAGAAATATTTACAATATAAGGTACATAAATTTCAGAATAAAAATTTTTCTTAGTATGTACATCTAACATAAATTGAGATAAAGCTCTATATAAAAAAGCAATACTATTTTTCATAACTACAAAACCAGAACCACTAATATTAGAAACATCATAAAAATTTAAATTACCTGTTAATTTACCAAATTTTATATGATCCATAATTTTAAAAGATTTTTTTTTTATAATACCTCAATTTAAGATTATTTTATTATCTACATCACATTTACCTAATGGAACGCTTTTATGAGGAATATTAGGTATTTGTAATAATTTTTCTTGTAAAATAAATGATATTTTATTTAAAATTTTTTTTTTAAAATTTATATTAATTTTAAAAAATTTAATAATATTTTTTAAAAAAAAAAAATCTTCTTTCATAATATGAAAGAATTTTTTAGTAAAAAAATTACGTTTAGACTGTAATAATTCAATTTCAAATTTAATTTTTTTTTTTATATTAAATAAATAAAATATTTCTTTAATATTAAAAGATAAAATACGATTATTTAATTGTTTAGATAATATATCAAAATTATCTAACAAAAATTTTATATTTAACATAAAATTATTACTTATCAAAATTTAAACATATTAATTATAAATGATATATAATCAAATTTTAAAAACTAGTATAATAATTATACTATAATTTAGTTATCTATACTCTTGTTAGTATTTAAAATAATTATGAAAAAAATTAAAAAACTTATAATTATAGGATCAGGACCTGCAGGATATACATCTTCAATATATGCAAGTAGATACAATCTGAAACCTATATTAATTACAGAATATGAAGAAGGAAGTCAAATTATAAAATCAAATAAAATAGAAAATTGACCAGGAGAATATAAAAGTATTAAAGGAATAAAGTTAATAAAAAACATGAAAAAACAATCCATAAAATTTAATACTAAAATAATCAATGATGTTATTCTAGATATAGAATATAATAATAAATTTATTACATTAATAGGTAAAAATAATAAATATTATTGTATAGCATTAATTATTGCTACCGGATGTATACCTAAAAAACTTAATTTACCTAAAGAAAAAAAATTATATGGTAAAGGTATTTCTACATGTGCGATATGTGATGGACCATTATATAAAAATAAAAATATTGCTATAGTAGGAGGTGGTAATACTGCTGCAGAAGAATCATTATATTTATCTAAGATAGTTAACAAAATATATTTAATTCATAGAAGAAATTTAACATCTGAAATATTTTTAATCAATAAAATAAAAAAAAATATATCAAAAAAAAAAATTATTTTTTATAAAAATTATAGAATTATTAAAATATACAAAAAAAAAGAATATTTAGATAGCATTAAAATTAAAAATATTATTAGTAAAAAAAAAATTAAAATTAAAATAGATGGATTATTTATAGCAATAGGTTATAAACCTAATACTAAAGCATTTAAAAAAAAAATTAATTTAGATAAACAAGGTTATATAATAACAAATTATAAAAACGCAAAATATACATCTATGACAAATATAAATGGTATATTTGCAGCTGGAGATGTAATAAACAATAAATTTAAACAAGCAATTACATCATCAGCTTCAGGATGTATAGCAGCTATCGAAGTACAAAAATATTTAGAAAAAAAACTTAAATAAAAACAAAATGATTAAAGAAAAAAATATCGAAGTTCAGGGTACAATAATTGAAACATTACCTAATACTATGTTTAAAATTAAATTAGATAATGGACATTTAATAATCGGACATATATCTGGTAAAATGAGAAAAAATTATATTAGAATTTTAACAGGAGATAGAGTAACAGTAGAATTAAGTCTTTATGATATTAAAAAAGGAAGAATTATTTTTCGTAATAACAAATAATAATTAAATTAAGGATATAAAATTGTATTTTCTAAAAAATCAAAAAACTAGAGAATTAGCTTTACAAATAATGTATTCTTGTAAAATATCTAAAATTACAAATATAAAATTAAAAATAAAAGAATTTCAATTAATCAATCCTAAAATATTAAAAAACATCAATTTATATTATTTATATAAAATTCTTAACGGAATTAAAAAAAATAAAAAATATATTCGACAAAAAATTTATTCTTCTTTAACTTTTAAAGAAACATATATAGGAAAAATAGAATTTTTTATATTAAATATTGCTATATATGAATTAAAAATAAATAGAAAAATACCTTATAAAATTATTATTAACGAAAGTATTAAATTAGCTAAAAAATTTGGATTTAATAATAGTTATAAATTAATAAATAATATTTTAGATAAAATTTATAATAATTAAAACATAATCATATAAAATAAAAATATTTTAAAATATGGAAGAAAATTATAATTACAAATACACTAATATATATAATAAACTTTTACAAAATAGAATAATATTTTTGACTGGATACATAGATGATATATTATCAAATAATATAATTACTCAATTACTTTATTTAGAATCTCAAAATTATAAAAAAGATATCTATTTATATATTAATTCTCCTGGAGGGGTTATAACTTCAGGAATGTCAATATATGACACAATGAACTTTATCAAACCAGATATAAATACTATTTGTATAGGACAAGCATGCTCAATGGCAGCTATAATATTATCATCAGGAACAAAAAATAAAAGATTCAGTTTACCAAATTCTAGAATAATGATTCATCAACCATTAGGTGCTTTTAAAGGACAAGTAACAGATATAGAAATACATACTAAAGAAATATTAAAAATAAAAAAAAAAATCATTTTTTTATTACATAATCATACCGGACAAGATTTAAAAAAAATTCAAAAAGATACAGAAAGAGATAAATTTTTATCACCACAAAAAGCTTTAAATTATGGAATAATAGATAAGATCATAAATAAAAGAAACTAATATATTAAAAATATGAAAAATGATAATTTCAACATAATATGTTCTTTTTGTAAAAAATCTAAATATCAAGTAAAAAATATGATTATTGGTGAAAAATCTTATATATGTAATGAATGTATTACTATATTTCATAAAATTAATTCATCAAATAATACAAATACAGAAAAATATATTTTAAATATTGAAAAATATACACCTCAAAAAATAAAAAAAAAAATAGATAAATATATTATAGGTCAAAATAAAACTAAAAAAATATTATCAACCTCTATATATAATCACTATAAAATAATTAGTAAAATTAAAAATTATTCAAAAAAATATTTTTCTTATAAATCTAACATATTAATTATTGGTCCTACAGGTACTGGAAAAACATTATTAGCTAAAACTATATCACGTATAATGAACGTACCAATTGTTATTACTGATGCTACTACACTAACAGAAGCTGGATATGTAGGCGAAGATGTAGAAAATATATTATATAGATTATTACAAAAATGTAATTTTAATATTGATAAAGCACAACATGGTATAATATTTATCGATGAAATAGATAAAATAGCTAAAAAATCTACTAATTTATCTATAACTAGAGATGTTTCTGGAGAAGGAGTACAACAATCTTTACTAAAAATAATTGAAGGCACAATATCATCAATACCTGAATATGGAGGAAGGAAACATCCTCAACAAAAAAATATACAAATAGATACTACAAATATATTATTTATATGTAGTGGTACATTTACTGGAATTAATAAAATTATTGATAAAAGATTAAATAATTGTAATATAGGTTTTAATAGTAATTTTAAAAAAAAAAAAAAATATATAATAGAAACACAAGATTTAATAAATTTTGGATTAATACCAGAATTTATAGGAAGATTTTCAATTATTACACAATTAAATAAATTAAATCAAAAAAAAATACAAAAAATATTAATAAAACCTAAAAATTCAATTATTAAATATTATAAAAAAATATTTAAATTATATAAAATAAATTTAATATTTACAAAGAACTCTTTAAAACAAATAGCTAAAAAAACAATTAAAAAAAAAACTGGAGCTAGAGGACTAAAAAATATAGTAGAAGATATATTAATTGATTTAATGTATAATATACCTTCAATACAAGATATTAAGAAAATAATAATAAATAAAAATGTTGTGAATAAAAAAATTCAACCTAATATAATATATAAAAAAACATTAAATAAGAGGTAAAAATATGCATCTAAAAAGATCTCACAAAAATACTGAGATCCTAATTTTACCACTACGTGATGTAGTAGTATATCCTAATATGATCGTTCCTTTATTTATAGGACGTAAAAAATCTATATTTTGTTTAGAACTATCAATGCAACAAAACAAAAAAATTCTTTTAGTAGCACAAAAAAAAGCATCTACTAATGAACCAAATATAAATGATCTATTTAAAATAGGAACAGTATCTTCTATATTACAAGTACTTAAATTACCAGATGGAACAATTAAAATTTTAGTTGAAGGATTAGAAAGAGCTAAAATTATAGAAATACAAGATAAAGGTAAATACTTTATTGCATTAGTAAAAAAAATTCATGAATCAAAAATAAATAAAAAAGAAAAAGAAATTATAACAAAAACTTTAATTAATCAATTTGAATATTATATTAAAATAAGTAAAAAAATACCTATAGAAGTTTTAAATTCTTTAAATCATATTAATAATCCTGTTAAATTAGCAGATACTATAGCAACACATATTCCATTAAAATTAAATTCTAAACAACATATTCTAGAAATTACTAATATAAATAAGAGATTAGAATATTTGATAGCAATGATAGAATCAGAAATAAATATTCTAAAAATAGAAAAAAAAATTAGAAATAGAATTAAAAAACAAATGGAGAAAAGTCAAAAAGAATATTATTTAAACGAACAAATTAAAGCAATACAAAAAGAATTAGGAGAAATTAATTCATCTAATGAATATGAATTATTATATAAAAAATTTAAAAATACTAAAATACCTAAAGAAATAAAAAAAAAAACTAAAATAGAATTACAAAAATTAAAATTAATGTCTCCTTTATCAGCTGAAGCAACAGTAATAAGAAATTATATAGATTGAATAATACAAATTCCATGATATAAAAAAAGTAAAATAAAAAAAAACTTAATTGAAGCTAAAAAAATCTTAGATGAAGATCATTATGGATTAGAACACATAAAAGAAAGAATTTTAGAATATTTAGCTGTACAAAATAGATCGAATAAAGTTAAAGGACCAATATTATGTTTTATAGGTCCACCAGGAGTAGGTAAAACATCATTAGGAAAATCAATATCTAAAGCTACAGGAAGAAAATATATAAAAATATCCTTAGGTGGTATTAGAGATGAAGCAGAAATTAGAGGACATAGAAAAACTTATATAGGTTCAATGCCAGGAAAAATTATACAAAAAATATCTAAAGCAAAAGTTATTAATCCATTATTTTTATTAGATGAAATTGATAAAATATCTTCTGATATGAGAGGAGATCCTTCATCAGCATTATTAGAAGTATTAGATACAGAACAAAATAATATTTTTAATGATCATTATATAGAAGTAGAATATGACCTTTCTAATATAATGTTTATAGCTACAGCTAATTCAACACATAATATTTCTCCTCCATTATTAGATCGTATGGAAATAATAAAATTAGTAGGATATACAGAAGATGAAAAACTAAATATAGCTAAAAAATATTTAATTCCTAAACAAATTAAAAATAATTTTTTAAAAACACAAGAAATATCTATAAATAATAAAGTAATTATTAATATAATTAGATATTATACTAGAGAATCTGGAGTAAGATCCTTAGAAAGAGAAATTTCTAAAATATGTAGAAAATCAGTTAAAAAAATTACAATAAATAAAAAATGTAAAAAAAATAAAATAAATTTAAAAAATTTAGAAAAATATTTAGGTGTCAAAAAATATGACTACGAAAAAATTAAAAAAGAAAACCCTATAGGACAGGTTACAGGATTAGCTTGAACTGAAACAGGAGGAGAAATAATAAATATAGAATCTATTTGTATACCTGGTAAAGGTAAATTAACATATACCGGTTCTTTAGGTGAAGTAATGCAAGAATCTATTAAAATTGCTCTTACTGTAGTAAGAACATTAGCAAAAAAAATTAATATAGATAATCAATTTCATAATAAAAATGATATACATATACATATCCCAGAAGGAGCAACACCAAAAGATGGCCCAAGTGCTGGTATTACAATTTGTACATCAATTATATCAAGTTTAACTAAAAATAAAATAAAATCCAATATAGCAATGACTGGAGAAATAACTTTATATGGTAAAATTCTTCCTATAGGAGGATTAAAAGAAAAACTTTTAGCTGCATTAAGGGGAGGAATTAGAAAAGTTATTATTCCTAAAGAAAATAAAAAAGATTTATCAGAAATACCTAAAAATATAATTAAAAATCTTAAAATATATACTTTTAAAAATATTAAAGAAGTCTTAAAATTATCTTTTAAAAAAAATATAATAATAAAAAAATAAATTTTTAATAATTCAATACGCTCTACAGGATTTGAACCTGTGACCTACAGCTTAGAAGGCTGTTGCTCTATCCAACTGAGCTAAGAGCGTAATAAAATAATAGTAACATTAATACATTTCTAAAGTCAATTAAATAATGAATTATAAAATATTATATGGTAATACATATTTAAAAAAAACAATAATTAAAATTAAAAAAAAAATTTCTTTATTAAAAAAAACAATTAAAAGAAAACCTAAAATATTAATTATAAATATTGGAAATAATATTCCATCCAATATATATATAAAAAAAAAATGTATAAATTTTGATTATGTAGGAATAAAATATAAAATTAAAAAATTAAAAACAAATATAACAGAAAAAAAAGTAATTAAAATAATAAAAAAAACAAATAAAAATAAAAATATTGATTGTTTACTGATACAATTACCTATTCCAAAACATTTAAATACAAATAAAATAATAAATAAAATCAATCCTACAAAAGATGTAGATGGATTAAATGCTATTAATATAGGTAAACTATCTCAAGGTAAACCTATAATACATCCATGTACTCCATGAGGAGTAATAAAATTATTAAAATTATATAAAATAAATTTAATAGGATTAAATGCGTTAATAATAGGATCATCTAATTTAGTAGGTAAACCTATGAGTATGGAATTAATTAATGCAGGTTGCACAGTAACATTAATAAATACTAAAACTAAAAATATTAAAAAACATATTAAAAATACTGATTTATTAATAAGTGCTATTGGAAAATATAATATTTTTCCAACTTATTGAATAAAAAAAAAATCTATAATTATAGATATAGGAATTAATAAAGTAAATAATAAAATAGTAGGAGATATAAACTTTAAAGAAGCAAAAAAAATAGCTAAATATATTACTCCAACTCCTGGAGGAATAGGTTTAATGACAATATCAATATTACTTAAAAACATAATCAAAATATATAAAAAAAATAATAAAAAATTATTTTAAATATCAATCTGACATAAAATTTTTTTTATCTTTTACTAAAACATTAAGTTTATATAATCTATTACGTAATAAATCAGCTATATTTCATTTTTTTTTTTTACGAGCTAAATTCCTAATTTTAATTAATCTGTTAATTTTTTTAATAAATTTATTATTATTATTTCTTAAATAAAAAGACACATTACTATTTAATATACCTATTAAATTAGAAAAATATTTCATTTTACATGCTAATTTACTAGCTAATAAATAACGATTATTATATTTAAATTTATTAATTTCATGCATCATATTAAAAATTAATGTATATACTTTAGGTATATTTAAATCATCATTCATAAAATTATAAAATAAATCATCAAACTCTTTAAAACTAGAAAAATCTTTTTTATTCAAAGAAATATTTAAATTTAAATTATCTAAACATAAATATAATTTATTAATACATATTTTATATTTTTCTAATTCTAAAATATTAAAATATAAATTTTTTCTATAATGAGTAGACATAAAAAAAAATTTAATTACATCACTATGATATATTTTTAACAAATCTCGTAATCAATAAACATTATTTTTAGATTTAGATAATTTATTGCCCTCAAAATTCAATACCATTCCAGTATGCATTCAATAATTAGATAAATATTTTTTACCATATAAACATTTAGATTGAATTAAATCATTTTCATGATGAGGAAAAATTAAATCACATCCTCCTCCATGTATATCAATACAATTATCAAAATATTTATTACTTATTACTGAACACCCAATATGTCAACCTGGTATACCCTTACCCCATGGGGATTCTCAACCATAATTATCACAATTTTTATTAATTTTTCACAAAACAAAATCACTTTTTAATACATCAATTTTTTGATTAAAAAATAAATTACTATAATTTAAATATTTTTTAATTGAAAAACGTACATCACCATTAATAGAAATATAAGCAAAATTATATTTCAATAATCTTTTAATTTCATTAATTATTAATTTTATATTATCTGTAACTTTAGGTTCAAAATCAGGAATTTTTAAATTTAAATTATTAAAATCATTAAACATATTTAAAATCATTTTACTTGTTATTTCTTTTAAAGAAATATTTTGTATTAATATTTTTTTAATTAATTTATTATCTATATCTGTAATATTACGTACATAATTACATTTATAACCAATATGTTTAAAATAATTTATTAAAATATCAAAAAAATAAAATGTACGTCCATGACCTATATGACAATAATTAGAAACTGTTACTCCACACACATATATATTAATTAATTTATCCGTAATGGATTTAAATAATTCCTTTTTTTTACTTAAAGTATTGAATATTTTTAACATAAAAAATTATATTATATAATATTTAAAATCTTTTAAATATTTTTAAAAACATACAAATATGAAAATAAAATCTTTTTATAAAAATATACTTAAAAAAATAATTATTAATATATATAACTTTTTTTTTTATAAAATAATAAATTTTATAATTAAAAAAAAAAAAAAAATAAATAAAAAAATAAAAAATATTTTAAATAAAACAATATTTCTTTTTATTAATATTCAATTAAGTATATGATTATTAATTAAAATTATTGAAAATATAATCCAAATATTTTTAATTAAAGTAAATTTATATAATAATATAACATATATTTATATATGTATATTATTATACAGTATATTTTTAATATTAATTATAAAATATTTATTTACTTTTAAAAAAAAATATTTAAATATTAAATTTAAAAAAAATAATAATAATTATATATACAATTTTTTTATATTTATTTTATTATTAATAATAAGTTATAAAAAAATTATTAAATTAATTAAAAAAATAAAAAAATACTATTAATTTATTTATAAGCTGGATTCTGTATAAACAATCATTTATCTAGGTTATTAATTACTTAATAACTCAATCGGTCTACCATGATATTAAATACCCGTATGGATAATACATTTTTAATAACATATTTAAATATCTAATTTAACCTTTCTCCGAATGGAGTTTACACATATTTTATATTACTATAAAATATAGTATGCTCTTACCATACTTTTTCACCCTTACTTTAAAATATATTTATATTAAAAGCGGTTATTTTCTGTTGCACTTTTCATAAAATAAAATTTTTCCAGTTATTATCTGGCATTCTATCCTAGGAGTCCAGACTTTCCTCTATTTTTAAAATAGCGATTGAAAATTTAAATTAATAATTTTATTTTTTTATAAAATTAAATTTCTTTAAATTTTAAAAAGATTTTACATCCTTTAAAATTTAATTTTTTTATATAAAAATTCATTAAATATTTTTTATAAGAAGAATTTAATAAATAATTTTTTTTACCATGTATAACAATTGTAAAAGGATAATATCCTCCTATATGAGCATATTTTAATTTAACTATTTTTTTATTAACACCATAAAATTTATTTATAGATTTTTTTAAAAATTTAGTTAATCTACAACTAGTAAATTTATTTGAAAAAATATTTTTATAATTATAAATTAATTTCTTAAATAAAACTAATAATTCTTTATTTTTTAAATTAAATAAAGATATAAAATAAACATCTAAATAACTAATAAAATTATATTTTGATATAATATATCTTTTATATTTAATTAAATCTAATTTACTATATAATTCACATTTATTAAAAATTAATACAATTATTTTACCATATTTCAAAAAAAAATTTAATATAATTAAATCATATTTAGTTAAACCTATATTTATATCTACTAAATAAAAAATAATTTTAAATTCAAAAATTTTTTTTAAAATAAAATATTTATCCTTAAAATAAAATTTTTCAGTAAATTTATTTAAACCAGGAGAATCACTAATAATATAATTAATATTATTAATATTAGTAAAACATGTTATAAAATCTTTAGTAGTACCAGATTTAGAAGATACTATAGATCTATAATTTCCTACTATAAAATTTATAAAAGTAGATTTACCTACATTAGGTTTACCTAAAATCACTATTTTAATATAATTAATACAATATAATTTATTAAATATTTTTTTTAAAATAAAATTATATTTATCTAAATTTATACAAAAACAAATTATTTTTTTATAAAAAGAATTTTGATTTTCAAATAATATTTTTTTTTGAAAAAAAACATCATCTAAAAAATAAGAAATACCTTTACCATTTAAAACAGATATAGGATAAATTAAATCTATTCCTAAATAACGATAATTATATGAATTAAAATCATTATCATGACATAAATCTATTTTATTAATTAATAAAACTATTTTTTTTTTTAAAACTTTTAAAAAAAATTTTGATAAAAAAACATCATTTTTATTTATTCCTACATTATAATCAATTAACAAACAAACTATATTAATATTTTTAATAATATAAATAAAATTTTTACATATACAATTTTTTTTTATACATTGACATTTATTTTTCTTTAAAATATTCATGTTATAAATATTTAAAGTATCTATACAAATAGAATATTTATTTTTATACGCAAAAATACCATAATTAAAATCATAAGTAAAATTATTTATTTTATTATCTATAGCTAAATTAGTTTTTGTTAATCTATTAAAAAAACTTGTTTTACCTACATTACTATTACCTATTAATAAAAAAGTAAACATTTGAATAAATTTTTAAAAAAATTTTATTATTTTAAATAATTAATTTTTTTTTAAAAAATTAATTACTATATCAAGTACATTTTTATAAGAAACCTTTTTTTGTTGATTTAATACAACATCCTTAATAGTTATAAAATTATTATTTAATTCATTTTGACCTATTATAATAATAATACGAGGTTTTAATTTTAATATTTTAAAAATCTTTTTACCTAAATTTTTATATTTATTATAATCATTATATATTTTAATAGAATTAGGAAAATAATTTATAATTTTTTCCATAATTTTAATACCTAATAATCTAGTTTTATTATTAAAAGAAGATATTATATATATATCAATCATATTTTTATAAATAAAAACATCTTTTTTTTTATTATTCTTCAATAACAAAACTAATCTATCTAAACCTAAAGCAAAACCTACCGCAGGAATAGAAAATTTTGATAAACATCTAGCTAAATTATCATATCTACCTCCAGAACAAATAGATTTTTTAATTCCTAAATAATCACTAGTTCATTCAAAAACAAAATCATTATAATAATCTAAACCACGAACTAAATTATAATTTATTTTATAACTAATACCTAAAGCAGTTAAATTATTACATAATTTTTTAAAATTATATAAAGAATTTTCATTAATAAAATCTATTATTTTAGGAAAAGAATAATATTTATCTTTTATTTTTTTATTTTTATTATCTAATAATCTAAAAAAATTTATTTTATTTAAATCAAAATTTTTAAAAAAATTTTTTTTTGTATTACCTATTTTTTTTTTAATATATATTAAATATTTATTTCTATCTTCTAAAGAACCAATAGAATTAATTTCTAAACGTAATAAATTTACTATACCTAATTTTTCTCATAATCTTTTAATTATTAAAATTAATTCTATATCAATACTAATATTTGTATAACCAAAAACTTCTACACCTATTTGATAAAATTGCCTAAATCTACCTTTTTGAGTATTTTCATACCGAAACATAGGACCAAAATACCATAATTTATTTAAAATTTTATTTAAAAATAAATTATTTTGTATATAAGCACGTACACATCCTGCTGTACCTTCTGGTCTTAAACTTAAATTCAAACCATTACGATCCATAAAAGAATACATTTCTTTATTATAAACATAATTATGTAATCCTAAACTTCTACTAAATAAAGAAGTTTTTTCTAAAATAGGTAATCTAATTTCTTGAAAAGAATAATTTTTCATTAATTTTTCAAAAATATTTTCGATATTTCTATATATAGAAATATCATTAGGAATACAATCATGCATACCTTTCAAAGATTTAATTTGTAATTTACTCATAAAATAATAATTTTTTAAATAATTAGCAAAAATTTATTAAATTAAATTCCTAAAATATCTAAAAAAAAAATAAAAAGAAAATAATAATACTATAAATTTTATTAATAAAAAAAAAATACTATTTAAAAATATATTTTTATTTATATTTTTTTTAATTAAATGTCTAGAAATACAATAATTTTGTTCTTTATTTTTTTCTAAAAAAATAACTATTCTCTTTTTAGGTAATTTTACTAAACGTGCATAAGAATATATATAACCACGATAAAATACTCACGGAATATTATTAGGTAATATATTTTTTTCAATATTACAAATTAAATCTAATTTTAAACATAATTTTTTCGCAATATCCTGTTGAGTAAAATTTAATTTTTTTCTATATTTTATTAAAACTTGACCTAAAGAATTTAATTTTTCACTATTCATAAAAATTGAATTATTAATTAATACTATTTACATAATTGACCACATGAAGCATTGATATCTAAACCTCTAGTTTTTCTAATAAAAGAAAAAATTTTTTTTTTTTTGAGATAATTATGAAATAATAATATTCTTTCATTACTACTTTTAGTATAAATAACATCGTATACATTATTATACGGTATAAGATTAATTTTCACAGAAAAATTTTTAAGTAAATTTACCAATTGTACAGCATATTTATAACTATCGTTAATATTATGTAACATAATATATTCAATATTTAATTTACCTTTATTGGATTTAGAATTTTTAATATAAACACTCATTGCTTTAAGTATATCATATAAATTATATATATTATTAATAGACATAATTTTGCTTCTTAATGTATTATTAGGAGCATGAAGAGATAAAGTTATAATAATATCAACTATTCCTATTAATTTATAAATATAAGGTACAATTCCAGAAGTAGATAGTACAATTTTTCTTTTTGAAAAAGAAAAACCATGATTATCTGTCATAATTTTTATAGAATTTATAACATTATCAAAATTTAATAAAGGTTCTCCCATACCCATAAAAACAATATTAGTAATATACTGATTATTTTTAATAAAATATTTTTTTTTTTTAAGAAAATTTATTACTAATAAAATTTGACCTATAATTTCTGAAACTAATAAATTTCTTTTAAATTTCATTTTTCCTGTTGCGCAAAAACTACATTTTATGGGGCAACCTATTTGACTAGAAATACATAAAGTTTTTCTACGTTTCTCAGGTATATATACAGTTTCAATAAAATCATTATTAACATTTAAAACTAATTTAATTACTCCATCAATAGAATATTTAATATCAAAAATTTTAGGTAATTTAATTTCACATAAAATTAATAACTTATTCCTTAATTTTTTACTAATATTATGCATTAAAGAAAAATTAAAACAAAATTTTTTATAAATTCAACATATAATTTGATCAACAACAAATTTTTTCTCTCCTAAATTTAAAAAAAAATTTTCCATCATATTTCTATTTAAATCTAATAAATTAATTTTTTTCATATTATTTGACAAAATACAAATTTTTATTATAAATTAATAAAATAACTATGAAAAATAAAAATATTTTATCTATAGATATTTCTACTGAATTATGTTCAGTAGCTATACAGTATAAAAAAAAAATATTTACTAAAAAAAAAATAAATATTAAAAATAATAATCAAGATATATTATTACTAATAAAAAAAACTATTAAAAAAAATAATATTAATTTAAATAAAATTAACTACTTTTTAATTAATAACGGACCAGGAAGTATAATAAGTAAAAATATATCTTTAAATATAGCACAAACATTTTCTTTAAGATATAAAAATTTAAAATTAATTAAAATAAATATCTTTAATATTATAAAACAAAAAATTTATGAAACAAAAAAATATATAAAAATAAAAAAATATTATATCATAATATATAACTCTATAAAAAATATTCATATATGTTATATCAAAAATAACAATTTAATATACAAAATAAATATCCCTGTAAATAAAGTAATAAAAAAAATATATAAAACTAAAAAAATAATAATCACCAATAAATTACAATCAAAAAAAAATATACTAAATCTTTTAATAAAAAAAATAAATATCAAAGTTATATATCCTGAAGCAAAATATATGATACATTTTATAAAAAATTAATTTTTAATTTTAAAAAAATCTAATAAAAAATTAACTTTATCAATTTTTTCTCATGGAAATTCTTCTCGTCCAAAATGTCCATAAGATGCTGTTTTATAATATATAGGATTTAATAAATTTAAATTTTTTATAATTTTTCCAGGTCTTAAATCAAAAAAAATATTTACTGCCTTTAATAAATCTTTTAATAAAACTTTTTCTGTACCAAAAGTATTTATCATAATAGATACAGGTAATGCTACACCAATAGCATAAGAAATTTGTATTTCACATTTATCTGCTAAACCAGCTGCAACAATATTCTTAGCTACATATCTAGCCATATATGCACCAGATCTATCAACTTTAGATGGATCTTTACCAGAAAAAGCTCCACCACCATGTCTAGAAATACCTCCATAAGTATCAACAATTATTTTTCTTCCTGTTAAACCACAATCTCCAATAGGTCCACCTACTACAAATCTACCTGTAGGATTAATAAAATATTTAGTTTTTTTACTCAATCATTTTTTAGGTAATACATAAAATATAATTTCTTCCATTATTGCTTCTTGTAATTCATTATAGGAAATATAATCTAAATGCTGTGTAGAAAAAACTACTGTATCTATACCTATAATTACATTATTATCATATATAAATGTTACTTGACTTTTAGCATCAGGGCATAACCAAGATAAAACTCTATTTTTTCTTAATTCAGATTGTCTTTTTACTAAACCATGAGCATATAAAATAGGAGCTGGCATATAAACATCAGTCTCATTAGTAGCATAACCAAACATTATACCTTGATCTCCAGCTCCCTGATTAGAAAATTTATCTTTTTTAATACCTCTATATATATCTAAAGATTGTTGACTTATAATATTAATTATTACACAAGTATTAAAATTAAAAAAATCATTTAGATTTATATAACCTATATCTTTTATTGTATTTCTTACAATACTTTCTATACTTAAAGATATAGATGTATTTATTTCTCCTCCAACAATAACAATATTATTTTTAATATAAGTTTCACAAGCAACTTTAGCAAATTTATCTTTAGAAATAATAAAATCTAAAATAGCATCAGATATTTGATCAGCAATTTTATCTGGATGACCTTCCGAAACTGATTCAGAAGTAAAATAATATAAATTCATTATATTTTAAATCTCCAATAGATTAAACAAATAATTTTATTATAAAATAATCTAAAATAAACAATACAATTGATTAAATAAGTATACATTAACAATTAATAATTGTGAAAAATAATTTCATAAATTTAAAAATAAATAATGAAAATTAATAAAAAAAAACAAAAAGAAAAAAAATATAAAGAAAAATATTTCTATATAAATAAAAAAGGTAATATAAATATATGTATAAATTACAAAAAAAAAAAATATTTAGAACTTAAAAAAATAATTAATAAAAAAAAACTACCTCTAAAAATATCTTTTCCTCAAATTATTAAAGATAGAATAAAATTAATTAACAATTCATTCAAAAAAAATATAAAATTAAATAATTTAAATACTAAATACTATTTAATTTATCCTATCAAAGTTAATCAAGAAGCATATATAATTAAATATATATTAAAAAATACTAAATATAAAATAGGTTTAGAATCAGGATCTAAAGCAGAATTAATGACTATTTTAGTACATGCACATAAAAACATTAAAATATTATGTAATGGATATAAAGATAAAAAATATATTTTTTTAGCTAAAATAGCTGCTAAAATAGGTCATAAAGTATTTTTAGTAATAGAAAAAATTCAAGAAATATTTTTAATAATAAAATATATAAAAAAAAGTAATTTAAATATTGGAATAAGAATAAAACTAAATTCTTTGGAGTTTGATAATAAAAAAAATAAATCTCAATTTAAATTTGGTTTAAATACATCACAAATAATAAGTTGTATAAAAATATTTAAAAGAAATAAGTTAATTAATAAATTAAATTTATTACATTGTCATATAGGATCACAAATAAATAATATAAAATATTTAGAAAATAATTTTATAGAATTTATCAAAATATATATAGATTTATATAAAATATTTAAAATCAGAATTAAATATTTAGACTTTGGAGGTGGTTTAGCTGTAAATTATTATAATAAAAAATCTTATATTAACTATGATCTAGATTTATATACATTTAAAATATCAAAAATAATTTTTTCATTATGTAAAAAATATAAGGTTCCTACCCCTAAAATATTTACTGAATCTGGGAGATTTATTACAGCACATCATACTATACTAGTAACTAATATAGCTAATGTAGAAAATAATAAAATTCAAAATATATCTAATAAATTAATTAATAATAATTATATTTCAAAACAAAAAATAATAAAATATTTAAATTTATGAAATAAAATTAAAACTAATATATATATAAATGAAAAAAAAATATTTAAAAAATTAAAAAAAATTAAAAAATATCATCAATCAATAAAATTAAATATAATTGAAAAATCTTTAATCGAAAAAATATATAGTAATATATTAATATATATAAAAAAAAATAAAATAATAAAAAATAAAAAAAAAAATAAAAATATAAATTTATATATATCTAATAAAATACATATAAATTTTTCTATATTTCAATCTTTACCGGATAGTTGAGGTATAAAACAAATTTTTCCTATATCTCCTATAAAGGGATTAAATAATAAAAAAACACAACAAATACATATATTAGATATTACATGTGATTCAGATGGTAAAATAAATAAATATATAAATAAAAACATAATTAATAATACATTAACAATTCCAAAATATAAAAATAAACATTTACCTGAAATAATATTTTTTATGGTAGGAGCTTATCAAAATATACTTAGTAATATACATAATTTATTTGGTAAAATAGAAACATTATTAGTATATATAAAAAAAAAAAAAAAAAGCAAAAGTTTTTTTATTAATAAATATGACAATATTTTAAAAATGTTAAAACATACACAAATAAATAAAAATAAAATTAACATTTTTTTAAAAAAAAATATAAATAAAAAAATATACAATAAATTAAATAAATTTTTAAAATATAAAACTTATTTAGAATAATATGAAAATAATTCAAAAAGACATTTCATTAATATCTAATTTATTTGGATTTATGAGATTTCCTTTAATAATAAAGAAAAAATATTCTTCTCAAGATGTATTTGATACAATTATTATTGGTATACCATGTGAAATTAGTAGTACAGGAAAACCAGGTAGTAAATTAGCTCCTAATGATATAAGAAAAGAATCAATAAATTTATGTTGAGAAAAAAAAAAATGACCATGAAATATATTATTAAAAAAATATATTAAAATAATTGATGGAGGAGATTTAATATATAAACCGGGTAATATAAAAAATTTAAATAAAAAAATTACTAAAATAGTTACAAATTTATTAGAAATAAAAAAAAATATAATTTTTATTGGAGGAGATCATTATATAACTTTACCAATATTAAGAACATATAAAAAATTTTATAAAAATATATCTCTAATACATTTTGATGCACATACAGATATATATTATGAAAATAATCCATACGATCATGGTTCTATAATATATCAAATAATAAAAGAAAAATTAGTTTTAGCTAAAAATATTATACAAATTGGAATAAGAACATATATAGAAAAAAAAAATAAAATTAACATCATCAATGCAGAAACAGTAAATAATAATTCAACTATAAAAATTATAAATAAAATAATAAACGTTACTAAAAATTTACCTACATACATAACTTTTGATATAGATTGTATAGATCCTTCCTATACTCCAGGTACAGGTACTCCAGTAATAGGGGGTATAACAATACATAAAATATTAAACATTATTAGAAAACTTACTAAAATTAACATTATAGGATTTGATATAGTAGAAGTTAGTCCTATATACGATAAATCAGGAATCACTTCATTAACAGCATCTAATATAATATTAGATTTAATATATTTACAAGCTTATAAAAACAAAAAAAATGGAAAACAAAATAGATAAAATTTTTAAATTAATAAAACTAGAAAAAAAAAGACAAGAATCAAGTTTAAATTTAATAGCTTCAGAAAGTTATGCTAGTATTAACGTAATAAAAGCTCAAGGTTCAATACTAACTAATAAATATGCTGAAGGATATTCTAAAAATAGATACTACGGAGGATGTAAATATATTGATAAAATAGAAAGTATTGCTATAAAAAGAGCAAAAAAATTATTCCAAGCAGATTATGTTAATGTACAACCTCATTCAGGATCACAAGCAAATTTAGCTATTTATAATGCAATTTTACAACCAGGAAATACCATATTAGGTTTAAAATTAAATCATGGAGGACACTTAACTCATGGATCAAAAATAAATATTTCAGGTAAAATATATAATTCTAAATTTTATTATTTAAATAAAAAAGAAAAAATAGACTATAATAAAATAGAATATTTATGTAAAAAATATAGACCAAAATTAATAATAGCTGGATTTTCTTCATATTCTAGAATATGTAGCTGAAAAAAATTTAAGTATATAGCTAATTTATATAATAGTTATTTATTAATAGATATGGCACATATAGCTGGTCTAGTAGCTGCTAAAATATATCCTAATCCATTAAAATATGCAGATGTAGTAACTACTACTACACATAAAACTCTTTGTGGACCTAGAGGTGGAATGATATTAGCACGAGGAAATAATATTGAATTATATAAAAAGATAAATTCATCTGTATTTCCAGGTATACAAGGAGGTCCTTTAATGCATATAATAGCTGCAAAAGCAATATCTTTTAAAGAAGCATTAAAACCAAAATTTATAATATATCAAAAAAAAATTATAAAAAATTCTCAATATATGTGTAAAAAATTTATCAAAAATAATTTTAAAATTATTTCTAATGGTACAGATACACATTTATTTGTAATAAATTTAACTAATAAAAATATTACTGGTATACAAGCTGAAAAAAAACTTAATTCAGCTAATATAATAGTAAATAAAAATTGTATACCAGATGATAATAAAAAACCATTTATTACATCTGGTATAAGAATAGGTACAACATGTATAACATACAGAAAAATTACAAAAAATACAATTAAAATAATTACAAAACTTATTTGTAATATACTTAACAATATAAATAATCAAAAAATAATTAAAAAAGCCAAAAAAAAAATTAAAAAAATATGTAAACAATTTCCTATATATAATTTAATTCGTTAAATTATCAAAAAATTTTTTTACACGATCAAAAAAACTTTTTGTCTTAGGATTATTTATATTTTCACTTCCAATTAAAGTAAGTCCTAAATTATACAATAATTTTCTTTGATATTTATTTAAATTAATAGGAGTTTCAACTAAAACTCTGCATAATAAATCTCCATAATAATTACTATTAATAAATTTAATCCCTTTATTTCTAATACGAAACAATTTACCTGTTTGAGTTTCAGAAGGTATATTTAATTTTATACCACCATCTAAAGTAGGAACTTTAATTTCACCACCTAAAGCAGCTAAAGAAAAATTTATTGGTACTTCACAATACAAATCATTTTTTTCTCTAACAAAAATAGGATGTTTATTTATTTTAATTTCAATATATAAATCACCAAAATGACTATTTCCAGAATAATTACCTTTACCTACTAAACGAATACGATCACCATTATTAATGCCAGCAGGTATTTTTACAAAAATATTTTTAAAAGATTTTTCTGTACCACTACCTCTACATATATAACATATATCATTTATTATATAACGTTCACCTTTACAAGAAGGACAAGTTTGTTGTATAGTAAAAAAACCTTGACTAGTTTTTAAATTACCTGTTCCTCTACATGTACTACATAATTTTCGTTGTGTACCAGGTTTACAACCACTACCTTTACAAATACTACATTTTTGTATTATATAAACTTTAATTTTTTTTGAAATACCTTTAGCTACTTCTTCTAAACTTAAATTTACACTATATAATACATCTAAATTTTTATTAGAAGATTTACTTTTTTTAGAACTAAAAATATCACCAAAAATATCTCCAAATATATCACCAAAATCAGAAGAATTATGAAAATCATTATCATGAGAATATCCGCTTTGTGTAAAAGCAGAATGACCATATTGATCATACATGGAACGTTTTTTATTATCACTTAAAATTTCATAAGCTTCTTTAATTTCTTTAAATTTTTCTTCAGAAACTTTATCTCCTTTATTTCTATCAGGATGATATTTAATAGCTAAACGTTTATATGCTCTTTTAATATCAATATTTTCAGCTGTTTTAGAAACACCTAAAATATCATAATAATTTTTACCTGACATATATATTATGTCCCTCTAATAAACAATAAAATATTAGATTATTATTTTTTATTTTTTTCATCAACTTCTTCACATTTACCATCAACAACAGAATTATCATTATTATTATTACTATTGTTATTTTTAGTATCAATATATTGACTTAATTTACTAGATAATTGTATTACTTCTTGCATTGCATTATCAATAGCTAATTTATCTTCTAATTTAGAAACATTTTCTAGTTTATTTAAAGAATCTTCTATAATTTTCTTTTCATCATCCGGTATTTTATTACCTAAATCATTAATTTGTTTACGAGTAGAATGTAATAAATGATCAGCTTGATTACGTGATTGAATTAATTCTTCAAATTTACGATCAGATTCAGCATTTACTTCAGCATCCTGAACCATTTTATTAATTTCTTCTTCATTTAAACCAGAAGAAGCTTTAATAGTAATTTTTTGTTCTTTACCAGTATTTTTATCTTTTGCAGAAACATGTAATATTCCATCAGCATCTATATCAAAAGTTACTTCTATTTGTGGAATTCCTCTAGGAGCTGGTTGTATACCATCTAAATTAAATTGTCCTAAAGATTTATTATCTATAGATCTTTTACGTTCACCTTGCAAAACATGTACAGTAACAGCAGATTGATTATCATCAGCAGTAGAAAATATTTGACTATGTTTAGTAGGTATAGTAGTATTTTTTTTAATTAATGGAGTCATTATACCTCCCATTGTTTCTATACCTAAAGATAAAGGAGTAACATCCAATAATAATATATCTTTAACATCTCCTGATAATACTCCACCTTGTATAGCAGCTCCTATAGCTACAGCTTCATCAGGATTTATATCTTTACGAGGATTTTTACCAAAAAATTCAGCTACTTTTTTTTGAACCATAGGCATTCTAGTTTGACCACCTACTAATATAACTTCATTAATTTTAGAAGCATCTAAATTAGCATCTTTTAAAGCTATTTTGACTGGTTCTATAGATTTCATAATTAAATCTTCTACTAACGATTCTAATTTAGATCTAGTTAATTTAATATTTAAATGCTTAGGTCCTGAATTATCTGCGGTAATATAAGGTAAATTTATTTCAGTATATTTAGAAGAAGATAATTCTACTTTAGCCTTTTCAGCTGCATCTTTCAATCTTTGCATTGCTAAAGAATCATGAGATAAATCAATACCATAATCTTTTTTAAATTCCAAAACTAAAAAATTTATAATTTTACTATCAAAATCTTCTCCTCCTAAATGAGTATCTCCATTAGTTGATAAAACTTCAAATGTCTTTTCTCCATCTATATCATCTATTTCTATAATAGAAATATCAAATGTTCCACCACCTAAATCATAAACTGCAATAGTACTATTTTTTTTAGATTTATCTAATCCATACGCTAAAGCTGCTGCAGTAGGTTCATTAATAATTCTTTTAACATCTAAACCAGCTATACGACCAGCATCTTTAGTAGCCTGTCTTTGAGTATCATTAAAATAAGCTGGTACTGTAATAACAGCTTCTTTAACACTATAACCTAAATAATCTTCCACAGTTTTTTTCATTTTTTTTAAAATTTCTGCTGAAATTTGTGGTGGAGCAATTTTTTTACCTTTAACATCTATTCAAGCATCTCCATTAGTAGAAGAAACTATTTTATAAGGCATAATATTAACATCACGTTGTACTTCAATATCTTTATATTTACGTCCTATTAATCTTTTAATAGCAAAAAAAGTATTTTTAGGATTAGTTATAGCTTGACGTTTTGCAGGTTGACCAACTAATATTTCATTATTTTCAGTATAAGCTACTATTGAAGGTGTAGTACGATCTCCTTCTGAATTTTCTATTACTTTAGCTTTATTACCATCCATAACTGAGACACAAGAATTTGTAGTACCTAAATCAATTCCAATTATTTTTCCCATAATTTACCTCAAAATTTATAAAAACTATATATATATATGTATGGTTGCACTAAAAAATATCAACTATAAAATTAATTTTTTATATAAAAATATCAATATAATTTAAAAGATGAATATTTTAAAAGTAATATTTTTAAGATATACTTATTAATGATATTTATAAAATTTCTAAAAATTCTTAATAATAATATTCATTAAATAAATGAAAAATAATCAAAAAATAAATTATAAAAAAACTATTAATTTACCTAAAATAAATTTTCCTATGAAAGGAAATTTAATTATAAAAGAACCTAAAATATTACATAAATGAAAACAAAATAATTTGTATAAAAAAATTAGAGAAAAAAAAAAAAATAAAAAAAAATTTATTATTCATGATGGACCTCCTTATGCTAATGGAAAAATTCATATTGGACATGCTTTTAATAAAATACTAAAAGATATAATATTAAAATATAAAAATTTTATGAATTTAGATACTCCATTCATACCAGGATGGGATTGTCATGGATTACCAATAGAATTAGAAATTAAAAAAAAATATAAAAATAAAAAAAAATCTATTAATAAAATTAAAAATTTTAAACATAAATGTACAAAATATGTTTTAAAACAAATAAAACAACAAAAAAAAGATTTTATAAGATTAGGAATAATAGCAGATTGAAAAAATTGTTATAAAACAATGGAATTTAAAACAATTTCAAATACTATAAAAGTATTAAAAAAAATTATTCAATTAAAACTTTTAAAAAGAAAAAAACAACCTACAAATTGATGTATAAAATGTAATTCTTCAATTGCAGAAGCAGAAATAGAATACAAAAATAAAAAATCTAAAAGTATATATTTAATTTTTAAATTATATTCACCTAAAAAATTTTTATTAAAAAATAATATTTTAAATCAAAATATAATAAATAAAAAAATTAATTTTATTATATGAACTACTACACCTTGAACTATACCAGGTAATTGTGCTATATCTATACATCCTAATTTTAGGTATTCTTTAATTAAATCTCATAAAAATATTTTTATAATATCTAAAAAACAAAAACATTTTTTTTTAAAAAAAATCCAAAAAAAATATACAACAATAAAAGAAATTCAAGGAAAAAAATTTAAAAATTTTTTTGTTATACATCCTATATCTAAAATTAAAACACCTATTATTTTTGATAAAAAAATTCTTCCTAATACTGGAACAGGTATAGTACACATAGCATCTGAACATGGAGAAGAAGACTTTTATTTATCTAAAAAAAATAATATTAAAGGATTAAATGTAATTAAAGATAATAGTAAATATATAAAATATCCATATATTAAAAACATTCAAAAATATAAATTAAATCAAGCTGAAAAAAAAATTATAGCAAAATTAATCAAAAAAAAAAAAGTTATATTTCAAGAAGAAATTATACATAAATATCCTTTCTGCTGAAGACATAAAAAACCAATAATTTTTAGAACTACTCCTCAATGATTTATAAATTTAAATAATAAATTTAAAAAAAATATATTAAAATCTATCAAAAAAGTAAAATGAAATCCTATATGGGGATATAAAAAAATAAAAAATATGATAGTTAATCGACCAGATTGGTGTATATCAAGACAACGTAATTGAGGAACACCAATACCAATATTTATAAATAAAAAAAATAAAAAAATACATCCAAAAACATTAAAATTAATGGATATTATATCTTCTAAAATAAAAAAATATGGACCTAATTATTGATTAGACATTAAACCTGAAAAATTAGGAGTAAATAAAAAAAAATATTCTAAAGTACTAGATGTATTAGATGTATGATTTGATTCTGGTGCAACATGTTATACAGTAATGAATAATAAATTTTTTAAAAAAAAAAATCATATAGATTTATATATAGAAGGATCAGATCAATATAGAGGATGATTCATGTCTTCTTTAATAATAAATACTGCAATTAATAAATGTGCTCCATATAAAGAAATATTAACTCACGGATTTATAGTAGATAAAAAAGGAAAAAAAATGTCTAAATCACTAAAAAATTATATAAATCCTCAAGTAATAATAAATAACTATGGAGCAGATATATTAAGATTATGAGTTGCATCAACTAAATTTACTAAAGAAATACATATATCTAATGATATTATTTTACGCATTAGTGAAAAATATAGAAAAATAAGAAATATTATTAAATTTATAATATCAAATTTAGATGAATATAATCCTAAAAAAAATTATATATTATCAAAAAAAAGACTACTTTTAGATAAATGAATTATTCATAAAGCTAAAGAAACACAACATAAAATAATTAAATTATATGAAAAATTTAAATTTTATAAAGTAGTAAAAACAATATTAAAATTTTTTAATTCATATTTAAGTACGATATATTTAGATGTTATTAAAGATCGTAAATATACAATTAAAAAAAATACTATACCTTATTTAAGTACTCAAACTACTTTATGAATATTAATAGAAACAATTATTAAATGAATTACACCTATACTATCTTTTACAGTAGAAGAAATATGAAAATATTTACCTAGAAAAAAACCTTTTTCAATATATCAAGAAACTTGATATAAAAAATTATCTTATATACATAAAAATAATCATATAAATATTAAAATATGAGAAAAACTTATAAGAATAAAAAATCATTTAAATAAAAAAATAGAAATACTAAAATATAAAAAACAGATAAAATCTACTTTAGAAACTACTATAACATTGTATTTAGAAAAAAATTTTTTTAATAAAATTAAAAAAATAAAATCAGAATTAAAATTTTTTTTCTTAACATCAAAATTAAATATAAAATCAAAAAATAATTTAGATAAAAAAAAATTTTTTAAAATAAAATGTAATAAAAATACTGGTATAAAATGTGAAAGATGTTGACATTATGTAAACAAAATTAATAATAATATAAATTATCCAAATATATGTAAAAGATGTATAACAAACATAGTTGGTAAAGGAGAAAAAAGAAAATTTATTTAATAAAAAATTTAAATAAAAATTCTATATATTAATTTAATAAATAAATAAAACATTTTACTATTAATTAAAATTAGTAAATGTTTTATACATAAAAACATAAAAACAATATAAAAAAATCTAGAAAAGTTTTTATATATATTAAATCATTTACAAAATATATAGATACTAATAATAAATAAAAATATAAAACTAAATAAATTTACTTTAAAATCAAAACTATTAGGTAATATTAATGCTACACCTGATAACATACCAGGTACAAGAAAAAAGAAAGCTCATAATAAAGTACTTAAAAAATTCGGAAAAATAATTTTACTAATCGGTATACCTAACATACCAGAAATAAAAAAGAAAAAAGATTTAATAGGACCAGTAAACTTACCAAAAATTATTAAAAAATAAGAATTCTTTTTAAAATATTTAAATATATATTCAAAAATATTTACATAATTAGAAATTTTTTTACGAAAAAAATATAAATATTCTTTATAATAAATACCCATATAATAAGAAACTATATCACCTAAATTACAACCTAAAACTATTAAACTATACGAGTAATAAAAACTAATATCTTTTTTACCTATAAAAAAACCTATTAAAGACATTACTATACTACTAGGTATTAAAAAACCTAAAAATGCTAAAGATTCTAAAAAAGAAATTAGAAAAATTAAAAAGTAAGTAATATATATATGATTAACTATTAAATATTTAAAATAAAATTCCATGTTTATTAAAATTATCATTAAAAATTAAACTAAAAACTATATAATATAGTATATCATAATTAATAATTTATTTTTTAATAAAAAAATATTTTTATAACATTATTTCAATATATAAAATATTTTTAAAATAATTCAATATTTTTATAAAAAAATGTTAAAAATTAAAAACAGTTTAGGACAAATATTTTTAAAAAACAAAAAAATAATTAAAAAAATTATTTATTATATAAAACCTAAAAAAAAAAATATTTTTTTAGAAATAGGATTTGGACACGGAGAACTAACGAAAAAAATCTTAAAATTTAATAAAAAAGTAACATCTTTAGAAATAGATAATTTTTTAGTAAAAAAAAATCAAAATAATAATTTTAATTTAATTAATATAGATGTATTAAAATTTAATTTATTTAATTTTTTTTTAAAAAAAAAAAAAAAAATTAGAATTTTTGGTAATATACCTTATTATATATCAAAAAAAATTTTAATAAAATTAATTACAAATTATAAAATAATTAAAGATATTTATATTATGGTTCAAAAAGAATTTTATTATTTATTAACAGCTAATAAAAAAAATAAAAAATATAGTAAATTTAGTATTTTAATACAATACATATATAAAATTAAATTTTTAATGAAAATAAAAAAAACAAATTTTTATCCTATTCCCAAAGTAGACTCTGTTTTTATAAAATTAATTCCTCAAAAAAAAAAAAATAAAGTAATAAATTTAAATCATTTTAAACATATTTTAAATAATTCTTTTAAAAAAAAAAATAAAAAAATAATCAATAATTTAAAAAATATTTTTAATAAAAATATTTTAAATAAATTAAATAAATTAAATATTAATTTACATAAAAGACCAAAAGAAATATCAATAGAAAATTTTTGTAAAATTACAAATATTTATTCTAAATATAAAAAAAATATCCAAAAATAATTCTTTATAAATTATTAATTAATTTTGATAAAAGAGCTTTATATCTAGAAGATTTATTAATATGTATAATATTTTTAGAAGCATATTTGTCTAATAAAGATTGTGTAATACAATAATATTGTATTGCAAGTTTTTGATCTTTATTCTTAACAGCTAGTTTAGTTTTTTTAATATAAGTTTTTAATTTAGATTTTTTACTTGTATTAATTTTATTTCTTAATTGATTAATTATCACTCTTTTCTTAGAAGATTTTGTATTTGCCATTTTATTTATAAAATTTCAAATTAGTTATTAAAAAAAAATTTGTTAAAAAAATTTATTAAATTGAATGTAGAATTATCTAAATAAATATTCTTTTTATTTTTTTTTTTTTGTAAAATAGATTTTTGTTTTAAAAAAGAAAATAATACATTAGATAATTTTTTACCTAACTCTACTCCTCATTGATCAAAACTAGATATATTTAAAATAATTCCTTGCGTAAATATTTTATGTTCATATAAAGATATTAATGATCCTAAATTATAAGGATTAATTTTTTTAACTAATATAGTATTAGTAGGTCTATTACCTTTAAATTTAATAAATTTATTTGAATTATTTAAATTATTACCTATTCAATTACCTTCTTTAAAAATTTTATCACCAAAAGCTAGAGCTTGAGTTTGAGAAAAAAAATTCGACATTAATTTTAAATGAGAATTATTTATATTATTAATATTAATAATTTCACCAATAAAATCACATGGAACAATATGTGTTCCTTGATGTAATAATTGATAAAAAGAATGTTGTGCTACTGTACCAATACCTCCTCATATAATAGGAGAAGTATTATATTTATTAATATAATTACCATTATAATCTACATACTTACCATTAGATTCCATTCCAAGTTGTTGTAAATATATAGGTAAATAAAATAAATTTTCATGATAAGCTAAAACTGCTTCAGTATTAAAATTGAAAAAATTATTATATCAAATACTTAATATAGCTAAAATAATTGGTATATTATTTAAATAAGAAGAACTAAAAAAATGTAAATCCATATCATGAGCACCATCTAATAATTTTATAAAATTATTAAAACCTATAGCTAATGAAATAGATATACCAAAAGCCGAACAAAAAGAATATCTACCTCCTACTCAATCATGAACAATAAAAATATTATTTAAATTTATTCCAAATTTAACTGATTCAGAAAAATTACTTGACACCAATATAAAATGATGATTCAAAGATTTTTCTTTATTTTTATAAAAATTTAATACTCATTCACGTGCAATTTTAGCATTATTTAATGTTTCTAAAGTAGTAAAAGTTTTAGAACATATTATAAAAATAGTATTTTCAGGATTTAATTTATTTAAAATATTAATAATATCAGTTGAATCTATATTAGATATAAAATACATATTTAAATCATTTTTTTTATATGAAGATAAAGCTTTCACAATCATACGTGGACCTATATCCGAACCACCTATACCAATATTAATAATATTGGTAATTCTTTTCCCTGAATAACCTAATCACTCTCCATTTAAAATTTTTTCGGTAAAAAATTTTATTTTACTCAAATTAGTATCTATATCTTTTTTAATATCTAAAAAACTCGAATTATTCTTTAAAAAAATATTTTTTCTATCTCTCAATAAAAAATGTAAAACAGGTTTATTTTCTGTAAAATTTATATTTTCACCTATAAGCATAGAATAAATATAATTTTTAAAATTAATTTCATCCAATAAATTTTTAAATAAATTTAAAGTTTCTAAAAGAATACGATTTTTAGAAAAATCAACTAAAATATTATTATTAAAATTAATAGAAAAATTATTAAATCGTTTTTCATCTTTTTTAAAAAGATCAAAAATTTTAATATTTTTAATTGATAAATAATGATCATTTAACTTTAACCAACTTTTCGTTTTAATAGGATTTTTAAACATAAAAACTCTTTATATAATTTAAATTAATAAATATTAAATTAAACTTATATATATATGTATAATATATTATAAAACTTAATAATTTAATATCAAAATTTTAAAACTAATAAATTATTAAATAATTAAAAATATGAATTTTAAACATAAAAACTACTTTTATTATTATAATAATAAAAAAAATACTACTTTCATTAAAAGATCTAAACAAATTATAATTATTCTTTTTATAATAATGGCAATAATTATATCAAATATATATAAATTACAAATCATTAACTTTAAATACTACTCAAATTTAGCTATAAATAATTATACTAGACTAGTACCAAGTATACCACACAGAGGTATTATATACGATAGAAACAAAATACCACTAGTAATTAATCAAAATTATTACTATTTAGTTGTTAAACCAAATAAATTTAATAAAATTAAAAAAATAGCAAATATTTTAAAAGAAAAATTTCTTTTATCAAATAATAAAATTAATAATCTAATTAAAATATATAAAAAAAAAATAGAAAAAAACATTATTATTAAAAAATATTTAAATTCTAAAGATTTAATAGAATATTTTAGAAATAAAATAATATTTAAAAATATATTTCTTAAAATAAATAGCTATAGATATTATCCATATAAAGAAATTTTATCACATATCACAGGTTATGTTACTAAAGATAAAAATACAGATAATTATATAGGACAAAATGGAATAGAAAAATATTATGAAAATATTTTACACGGTAAAAACGGAATTAAAAAAATAATATTAAACAGTCAAGGAACTGTAATGTATAGTACTAATATTAAAACACCACGTATTGGAAAAAATATATATCTTACAATAGATATAAATATACAAAAATTTATATATAAACTAATAAAAAATAACCAAGTAGCTATAATAGTAACTAACCCACATAATGGAGAAATATTATCTTTAATTTCTACACCTGGTTATGATCCAAATATATTTATTCAAAAAATTTCTAATAAACAATATAATAAAATAATTCAAAATCCTTATAAACCATTAATTAATAAAACTATTCAAGAAATATATCCTCCAGCTTCAACTATAAAACCATATATTGGTTTAGCTGCTTTACAAGAAAATATTATTAATACGAAACATATTATATTTGATCCAGGATGGTGAAAATTACCTAAATCTAAAAAAATATTTTATGACTGAAAAACTCTAGGACATGGTTTAATAAATATAAAAAAATCTATAGAAGAATCTTCGGATACTTTCTATTATAATATAGCATATAATATGGGGATAAAAAAAATTATAAAATGAATTAAGAAATTTGGATATGGACAAAAAACTAACATAGATTTACCTAACGAACATCCAGGTATTATACCTAACAATAAATTATTAAAAAATAATTGATATATAGGTAACACAATTTTAATTGGTATAGGACAAGGACATTTATCTGTAACTCCTATGCAAATGAATAAAGCATTAATAATATTAATAAATAATGGTTTTTTTATTGAACCTCATTTATTAAAAAAAATAGAAAATAAAAAAAATATCAAATTTAAAAATCAAAATTTAAATAATATAAAGCAAATATATCTTAAAATAATTAAAAAAAGTATGTATGGTGTAGCATGTAAAAAAAATGGTACAGCATATAAAAATTTTTTAAATACAAAATATAAAATAGCAATTAAATCTGGTACTGCTCAAATAATTTCATTACAAAAAAATTATTTTTTAAAAAATAAAAATTCAATTTTTAAAGATCATACATTAATGAATGCATTTTTACCATACAAAAAACCTAATTTTGCTATCTCTATAGTATTAGATCATGGAGGTAATGGACCTAGAATAGGATATATAATGAGAAAAATAACAGATTTTTTATATAAAAATCAAGAAATAATTTTCCAAAAAAAAAAATAAAATGATTAAAAAAATTAAAAATATTTATAAAAATATAGACTTAACAATATTAATATGTATTTTAACATTATCTATTTATAGTGTTTTAATTGTATATAGTGCTAGTAATCAGAATATATTTATAATGTATAAAAGAATAATACATTTATGTATAGGTTTTTTTATAATGATCTTTATATCACAATTTAAAGATATATTTTATAAAAATTATGCTTATATATTCTATATTATATGTAATTTATTACTAATAATAGTTTATATTAAAGGACATATAATTAAAGGAGCAAAGAGATGAATTAATATAGGTATATTACAATTTCAACCATCTGAAATAATAAAAATAATTTTACCTATAGTAATAGCACAATATATAAATAATAATTATCCTTTAAAAAATAAAGATTTATTTAAAACTACAATAATTATTTTAATACCTACCATATTAGTATATTTACAACCAGATTTAGGAACATCTATATTAATTATAATATCAGGTATGATCACATTATATTTAGGTGGTATTAATAAAAAAATGATTTTTATTACTATAATTTTAAGTATAATGTCAATCCCAATATTATGAAATTTTTTTTTACATAATTATCAAAAAGAAAGAATTATAACATTATTCTCAAATAATAAATCTCTCAAACAAGGTTATCAAATTAATCAATCAAAAATATCTATAGGTTCAGGTGGTAAATATGGTAAAGGAATATTTTATGGTACACAATCAAGATTAGGATTTATACCAGAAAAAAAAACAGATTTTATATTTACCATTATAGCTGAAGAACATGGATTTCTAGGAGTATGTTTTATATTAATAATATATAGTATATTAATATTAAGAGGTTTTTTAATATCTATAAATAGTAATACATTTTTTGAAAAATTATTTTGTACTAGTTTTGTCATAATATTTTTTATAAATACATTAGTAAATATATCTATGGTCAGTGGTATGTTACCTATAGTAGGTATACCTTTACCGTTAATAAGTTATGGAGGTACATCTTTAATTACTAATATGTGTATGTTCGGAATAATAATGTCTGCAAAAAAAAAAAAAGAATATGAATAAATTTAAATTATTACTAATATTAACCATTTTAAATAGTACGTTAGCTAATGATATAACTAATATTACTGCTAAATCATTTATCTTAGTTGATTATAATTCACAAAAAATATTAGCTAAAAAAAATATTAATCTAAAATTAGCTCCTGCAAGTTTAACAAAAATAATGACACATTATATTTTATTAGATAAATTAAAATCTAAAAAAATATCATTAAATAATTTAGTTAAAATAAATAATAATTCTTCTTCAAAAAATCCTTTATTTAAGGAATCATCTTTAATGTTTCTAAATAAAAATAATAAAGTTAGTTTAGAACAACTTAAACAAGGCATGATAATATCCTCAGGTAACGATGCAAGTGTAGCTATTGCTGAACATATTTCAGGTAGTGAAAAAAAATTTATAAAGTTAATGAATAAATATGCTGTTAATATGAAATTAAAAAATACTAATTTTAAGACAGTACATGGATTAGATCATAACAAACAATATACAACTGCAAAAGATATAGCTAAATTAAGTATTTTATTAATTAAAAATTTTCCAAAAGAATATAAAATATATAGTAAAAAAAAATTTGAATTTAATAAAATTAAACAAAAAAACAGAAATTTATTATTATGAAATAAACATTTAAATATAGATGGTATTAAAACGGGGCATACTAATAAAGCTGGATATAATTTAATTGCTTCATCTAAAAAAAATAATCTAAGATTAATATCTGTAATATTAGGATCTAAATCTATAAAAGATAGAAATAATGATACAAAACAATTAATAGAATGAGGTTTTAATAATTTTAAAACTAAAAAAATATTTAAAAAATATAAAAAAATTTTAAATTATAAAATATGATATAGTAAAAATAAATATATTAATTTAGGTAGTAATAAAAATATATATATATTATATAATAAAAAAAATATAACTAAAAAAAAAATAACTTTTAAAATATTTAAAATAATTCAATCACCAATACAAAAAAAACAAATTTTAGGTAAAATAATAATAAATTCCAAAAAAAAAAAAAATTTATTAATTTCTTTAGAAGAACATCAAAATAATAATATAATCAAATGTTTTATAGAACATATTTTTTTGTTTATTAAAAAAATTTTATATAAAATAATATTTATAAAATAAATAAATGAAATTTAAAATTATCAAAAAATATAAAATTATCGTTGCATTATCTGGAGGAGTAGATTCTTCTGTGACTGCATGAATACTACAAAAATTAGGATTTAATGTAGAATGTGTATTTATGAAAAATTGAGAAGATGATGATAAAAAAAAATATTGTAATTCTAAAATAGATTATTTAGATGCTGTTGATATATGTAAAACATTAAAAATAAAATTATATAAGATAAATTTTTCTTATGAATATTGAAAAAAAGTTTTTAAAATATTTATTAAAAAACTTAAACAGGCTCAAACACCTAATCCAGATATATTATGCAATAAAGAAATAAAATTAAATTTATTTTTAAAATTTTCTATAAAAATATTAAAAGCAGATTTTGTTGCTACTGGACATTATGTAATTAAAAAAAGAAAAAAAAATATTTTTTTATTACTAAAAGGAATAGATAATAAAAAAGATCAAAGTTATTTTTTATATAGAATAACTCAAAAACAAATTAAAAAATTTATATTTCCATTAGGTAATTTTTACAAAAAACAAATAAGAAAAATAGCAATTAATATAAAATTTAAAAATGCTCAAAAAAAAGATTCTACAGGAATTTGTTTTATCGGTAAAAGAAAATATAAAAATTTTATTCAAAAATATATTAAAAATACACCAGGTAATATAATAGATATTAAAAATAATAAGATATTAGGAAAACATAAAGGACTTTTTTATTATACTATAGGACAAAGAAAAAATTTAAATATTCAAAAATATAATACTAAACCATATTATGTTGTTAAAAAAAAAAAAAAAAATAATGAACTCATAGTAGTAAAAGGTAGGAATAAAAAATATTTATATTCAAAAGGTTTATATATTAAAAAAATATATTTTATACATATAAAAAAAAAATATAAAATTTTATTTTGTAAAATTAAAACTAGATATCAACAAAAAGAAATCCAATGTAAAATTATATTAGGAAAAAAAAATAAAATTTTATTTAAAAAAAATATATTTGCTGTTTCTCCAGGTCAATCAGCAGTTTTATATAAAAAAAATATATGTTTAGGAGGAGGAATAATAATTAAAAATATACCTAAATAATTTTTATATTAAATAATTAAAATTAATAAAATCAAAAAAAATTAAATTTAATCTATTTAATAAATTTAATCTATTCTTTTTAATTTTAATATTACTAACATTTATTCTTACTGAAGAAAAAAAAAATTCTACTTTTTTAATTGAAATAAAAAAATAATTTATTAATTTATTATACTTATAATTAATAAAATATTTTTTTTTTATTTTATCTAAAAAAATAATATATTTATACAAATTTATTTCTTCATTATATTGAAAATAATTTAAATTAATATTTTTATCACAAATATATTTTTCTTTTAATAAAATATTTCTTATTCTTTTAATTAAATTTAAAAATAATAAAAAAAATTTAGAATTTCTTGCTTCTCATATATATTTTAATCTAAATTTTAAATCTAAAAAATCAAATATCTTTAAATTAATAACAGAATTGATAAAATTTTTTTTATAACCTAATTTTAAAAAAAAATTTATAGAACGTTGAAAAATAAATTTTATAATATTAATAATTTTTTTTTTACTAACTTGTTGATTTTTAAATAGAATAATATTAAATTTTATCAAATTATATAAATTTATATATATATTGTTATATATAATAATATTTAATATAGATATAGATAATCTTCTCAAAGCATAAGGATCACAACTATTATTAACTTTAAAATCATTTAATAAAAATATACCTACTAAATTATCTAATTTATCAACTAATGAAATTACATAACTATACTGATCAGTAGGAATTAAATCATTAGAATATCTAGGAAAATAATGATTTTTAATTATTAAAGATAAATGATTAGATTTATAATCTAATAAAGAATAATACATTCCAATAATACCTTTCATGTCAGTAAATTCTTTACATAAAGAAGTAGCTAAATCACATTTAGATAATAAAATAGCATGATTTAATAAATAATTATTTATATTAATATTAAATTTTTGTAAAATAATAGACACTTTTTGAGATAAATATAATAATCTTCTAATTTTATCAAACATATTACCTAATTTTTTATAAAAAATAATATTCTTTAATTTAGGTAAATAACTTATAAAAGGCAAACATCTATCATTTAAAAATAAAATTTTTAATTCTAATAATTTAGAAGTAATAATATTTTCATAATTTATTTTAATATTTTTATAACTTGAAAAATTAAATTTTAAATTAGTAATTATAATAAAATAATTTAATAAATCACCTTTTATATTAAAAGTAGGAAAACTATTTAATTTTTCTATTATAAAAATTAAAATTTCTTTGGGTAAAAATAAAAATTTTTTATCGAATCTACATATTATATATGTAGGTCATTCTATTATAGAAGTAATATAGTTTAAAAAAAAAATTGTATAATTAAAACATAATTTTTTTTTAAAAGATATCTTATTTAACAAACATAATATTTTATATTTACGAATCTTATGATCTATAATAATACATCCAAATTTTTCTAAATAAGAGATATATTTCTTAGTATGAATTAAAACAATTTTTTTTTTACCTGCAAATCTATGACCTAATAATATATTATTAGATTTATAACCTAAAAAATTAACCTTCAAAATTTTTTTATTAAACATTACTACTATATTAGTAATAGGTCTAATAAAAGAAAAATTTTTATTACCTCACCTCATATGATTACGATTTTTAATTAATTTAAATAAAACAGTATGAAAAATTTTATTTATAAAAAAATTAATATTTCTACTAATTTTTTTTCTTTTTATAAAAAAAATTTTTTTATTTTTTAACAAAGTGTATTTAATTTCTTGATGACTAAAATTAAATTTTTTTATTCAATCTAATAAAGGACTTTGAAAAAAATTAATTTTTGTTTTAGTATCTATTTTAGGACCATAAAAAATATCATATTTTTTAGATAATTTTTGAAAAAAATTAAAATTTTTAAATAAACAAGATATTTTTCTTAGAGTATAATAATAATAACATTTTGAATAAAAAAAAAAATTCTTATTAAATTCATGCACAAAAAAAGATAAAAAATCTTTTGCTAAATTTTCTAAATTTTTTACAGGTAATTCTTCTGTATTTAATTCAATTAATAAAACACCATATTTTGACATTCTTAAATAACCTATATATAATTTATAAATTTACATAAATTCTAGCTATTTTATTAAATAAATTTCTAATACGTAAAATAAAATTTTGTCTTTCAATATTAGAAAAATAATTTCTTGCATCTAATAAATTAAAACAATGTACCATTTTAATAACAAATTCATAAGAAGACATCAATAAAGGTTTTTTATAAGATATTAATCTTAAAACTTCAGATTCATAATTTAAAAAAGAATTTATTAAAAAATTAATGTTAGATTTATTAAAATTATATAAAGACTTTTCTTTTTCACTATTTAATAAAACATCTTTATATTTTACAATACCATAAATATTTTTACTCCATACCAAACTATATATAGAATTAGTATTTTGTAAAAATAATGCTAATCTTTCCAAACCATAAGTAATTTCACCTAATACAGGGTTACAATCAAAACCAGAAATATTTTGAAAATAAGTAAATTGTGTAATTTCTAAACCATTTAATCAAATTTCTCAACCTATACCATAAATACCTAAACTTGGATTTTCTCAATTATCTTCTACAAAACGTAAATCACATTTAGATAAATTAATACCTATATATTTTAAAGAATCTAAATATATATCTTGCATATTTGGTATAGTTGGTTTAACAATAACTTGAAATTGATAATATTGTTGTAATCTATAAAAATTATCTCCATATTTACTATCTAAAGGTCTTTTGCATAATTGTACATAAGAAAAAAAAACTGAATTTCCCTTTAATGCATTAAAAAAAGTAATAGGATGAAAAGTACCAGCTCCAATTTCTAAATCTAAAGATTGAATATGACAACTACCTAAACTAGTTCAATATTTCATTAATTTCAAAATTAATTCTTCAAATGTTAACATAATAAATATAAATTATTTTAATTTTCAAGAAACTCGATTTTTATTCAAACCACAAATTAAATCATAACCAATAGTATTAGCAACTTTAGCTAAATCATCAACATATAAATGTTCACCTCATAATTCTACATTATCACCTATATTAATACTTGTATTATCTAGTAAATCTATTATCATCATATCCATAGCAATATAACCTAATATTTTAGCTTTAAAATTATTATTAACTAAAACATAATATTTATTCGATAGTTGTCTTGGATAACCATCAGCATAACCACAAGCTACAATACCAATTAATCTATTTTTATTAGAATAAAATCCATTACTATAACCTATATACTGATTACTTTTAATATTTTTAATACTAATAATTTTACTTGTAAAACTCATTACTGGTTTAAAACCAACATTTAAAATATCATTAATATTACCACTAGGAGATAATCCATATAATAATACCCCTATTCTAATTCAAGTACTATAAAAATCATTAACATTTTTTATTAATCCTAAAGAACTAGAAATAGATATTTCTTTAAAATTTAAACTAAATATTTTATTATATTTTTCTTTTAAAAATAATATATTACGATATTTATCTAATCATGATAAATGTATTATTAAAGATAAATATTTCACAATATCTAAAGATTTTAAAATTAAAAAAGCTCTATAAAAATCACAAGTATTAAAACCTAATCTATTTAAATTAACATTTAATTTTAAATAAACATTTATTTTTTTATAAACATTATTAATCTTTTTTAATAAATTTATTTGTCAAAAACTATGTATCACCACACTAATATTATACTGTAAACATAATTCTAACTCTGTAAAATCAAAAAATCCTTCTAATAATAAAATATATTTATTTCATCCTATATTACGTAAATATAAAGCTTCTTCTACACTAAGTACAGAAAAACCATCTACATAATTTTTTAAAATATTATAAACATTTTTAATTCTATGACCATAAGCATCTCCTTTAACAACTAATCATATATTTTTATTATGAGATAATTTACGTATTAAAAAAAAATTATTCTTTAAATTATTAATATTTAATATACTATATACAGGTCTAACCATAAAATACTATCTATTTAAAATTTTTACATATGCCATAGGAGCATTATCACCATTACGATAACCACATTTCAACACTTGAACATAACCTCCATTAATAAAATTTATAAATTTTGGTATAATAGTATTAATTAATTTATAAATAATATTTTTATTTCTTATATAAGAAAATAACAATTTAAAAGATTTTTTTTTTTTTGATAAAACCATACACATAATTTTTTCAAAATAACGCCTTAATTCTTTTGCTTTAGGAAGAGTAGTACGAATTAATTCATATTTAATTAAAGAACAAATCATATTTTTAAACATAGAATTTCTATGACTACTATTACGATTTAATTTACGACCAATTTTTTTATGACGCATATAAAATATTCCAATAAAACTATTTTTTAAAATTTAAATTACTATTTCAGTTTTTTATTTTCATACCTAATGTCAATCCTTTAGAAAGTAAAACATTTTTAATTTCACTCAAAGATTTTTTACCCAAATTAGGAGTTTTTAATAATTCTACTTCTGTTTTTTGAACTAAATCACCTATATAATGTATAGATTCTGCTTTTAAACAATTAGCTGACCTTACTGTCAACTCTAAATCATCTACTAAAGATAATAAAATAGGATCAAAAGATAATTTATTTTTCTTTACTTTTTCAATATTTTTATCATTTAAATTAATAAAAGAACTTAATTGATCTACTAATATAGTAGCAGCTTCACGTACAGCAAATTCAGGTTTTATAGATCCATTAGTATAAACATCAATAATTAATTTATCTAAATCCACACGTTGTTTAACACGAGTAGATTCAACTTTATAAGAAATACGTTCTATAGGAGAATAAAGTGCATCTATAAATAATCTTCCAACTTTTAAAGTATCATTTACTTCCTTAAATTCTTTAATTCTAGAAGCAGCAGAAACATAACCAATACCTAATCTTATATATATACGCATATTTATAGAAGCATTTTTATCTGTTAAATTACAAATAATATGATTAGGATCAACTATATTGAAACTATAATCACTAGTTATATCAGAAGCTAATACTGGACCTATACCAGTTTTATTTAAAAATAATACAGCTTCTTCTCTATCATCATTTAATCTAATAGATAATTTTTTTAAATTTAACAAAACTTCAATTATATCTTCTAATAAACCTTCTTTAACACTATACTCATGCAATACACCATCAATTTCCACTTCTGTAACTGCATAACCAGATATAGAAGACAATAAAACACGTCTTAAAACATTTCCTAAAGTATAACCAAAACCTTTTTCTAAAGGTTCTAAAACTAATCTAGAATGTGTTTTAGATACATTTTCTATATTTACTAATTTAGGTTTTAAAAATTCTAATGTAGAAAACATAAAAAAATTATACCTCAATAATTAATTTTAAATTATTTAGAATAAAATTCTAATATAAGATGTTCCTGTATATCTGCAGATAAATAACTACGTTTAGGAATATTCATAAAAATTCCTTCCATTTTTTTTGCATTTACCTGTAACCAAACAGGTAATTCACGTTGTTTAGAGATTTCTAAAGAATATTTAATTCTTTCTTGATTAATCGATTTTTTAACTACTTTAATAATATCTCCAGGGGAAACTTCAAAAGAAGCAATATTAACAATATTATTGTTAACCATAATACATTTATGATTTACCAATTGTCTGGATTCATTTCTAGTTACACCAAAACCCATTCTATAAACAACATTATCTAATCTTCTTTCTAATAATTTAAGCAATATACTTCCTGTATTTCCTTTAAAACTTAAAGCTTTTTTATAATAATTAAAAAATTGATTTTCTGATATTCCATAAATACGACGAACTTTTTGTTTAGCACGTAATTGTACACCATAATCAGATAATCTAGATTTTCTATATCCATGTTGACCAGGTAATTTTTCTAAATTACATTTAGATTCTATATCACGTAAACCCGATTTTAAAAATAAATCACTACCTTCTCTACGACTTAATTTTAATTTTGCACCTAAGTATTTTGCCATATAAATATAAATAATAATTAATTATTAAACACGTCTTTTTTTAGGAGGACGACAACCATTATGTGGAATAGGGGTAACATCATTAATACTAATAATATTAAAACCAGCTGCATTAAAAGTTCTAATGCTAGATTCACGTCCAGGACCAGGACCACTTACCATAATATCTAAATTTTTTATACCATAAACTTTAATAATATTAATACATTTTTCAGTTGCTACTTGTGCTGCAAAAGGAGTAGATTTTCTAGATCCTCGAAAACCTGAACCACCAGAAGTAGATCAACCTAATACATTACCATTAGAATCTGTAACACTTATTATAGTATTATTAAAAGAAGAATATATATGAGCTATAGCATTTAAAACTTGTCTTTTAATCTTTCTACGATTTTTTTTAAACTCCATAAATTATCACCTATTTAAAACTACGTAATTTTCTACAAGTTTTAGCATTTGTTCTAGTTCTTTGACCTCTTACAGGCAAATGTTTTCTATGACGTAATCCTCTATAAGAATTTAAATCTATTAATCTTTTAATATTTAACATTACTTCTCTACGTAAATCACCTTCAATTAAAAAACTAGAAATTTTATCTCTAATTAAATTTAATTGATTAGAATTTAAATCTCCTAATTTATAAAAATAATTTATATTAATAATATCACAAATATATTTTGCTCTAGATTTACCTATACCATAAATAAATTTTAAACCATATAACACATTTTTATTATCAGGAATATTAATTCCTGCTATTCTAACCATAATATCCTCCATTTTTTAAAAATATTATATTATCCTTGACGTTGTTTATGTTTAGGATTCATACTACATATGATACGTAATACACCTTTACGTTTTACAACCTTGCAAAAAGAACAAAATCTTTTTATTGACGCTCTCACTTTCATATATTTAAAAATTAATTTTTTTTAACATAGATAAATATTTATTAGACATAATTAATGTTTGAATTTGAGTTATAAATTCTATAATAACTACTATAACTATTAATAAAGATGTACCTCCAAAATAAAAAGAAACACCTATTATATCATGCATAAAATCAGGTATTAAACAAATTATAGACATATACAAGGAACCTAATAAAGTTAACCTTAAAATAATATTATTTATATAACAAGAAGTTCTTGCTCCTGGTCGTATACCTGTAATATAAGCACCAGATTTCTTTAAATTATTAGCAATATCATTAGAATTATACATTAATAATGTATAAAAAAAAGAAAAAAATATTATTAAAAATAAATAAATTAATAAATAAAAAAAACTTTTCGGATATAAGATACTTAATAAACTTGACATTCAATTAAAATAATTAGAATTTTTTAATCAAAATAAAATTATATAAGGAAACATTATTATACTAGAAGAAAATATAGCAGGTATAACACCAGACATATTTAATTTAAAAGGTAAATATGTATTAGAAGAAAAAAATCTATTACTTTGATATCTTCTAGATGCATATTGTATTAAAATTTTTCTTTGTGCTATTTCTATAAAAACTATAAAATATATAGTACATATTACTAAAAGAAATATTAAAATAAATTTATAATAAGTAATGTTATTATTTTTTAATTGATCTAATAAATTAAATAAAGATTTAGGTAAATTAGATATAATACCAGTAAAAATTATTACAGATATACCATTACCAATACCTTTTTCAGAAATTTGTTCTCCTAATCACATTAAAAACATGGTACCAGTTACTAAAGTAATTATACAAGTAAAATAAAATAATATACCTTTATAAATTATAATTTTTTTAATAATTGGTAAATACATAATAGTAGTAGATAAAGCACACGCTTGAATAATAGAAATAAATAAAGTTAAATAACGTGTATATTGATTTATTCTATATTTACCTTCACTACCTTCATTTTTAAATTCTACAAAAGATGGAAAAATAATAGTAAATAATTGCATAATAATAGAAGAAGATATATAAGGCATAATGCCTAAAGCAAATATAGAAGCATGTAATAAGGACCCTCCAGAAAACATATTAAATATATCTATAAAACTATTATTAGTATTTTTTAATATATTATTTAATAAATGTAAATTTATTCCTGGAATAGGAATAAAAACTCCTGTACGTAATATAATAATACAAAAACATAAAAATAATAATCTATTTTTTAAATTCTGTAAATTATTTAAAACATCATAAAAAAAAATTTTTCTAATATCCATACTATTTATAAAACATTATTTATTTTTAATAATTTTACTAACACCTAAAGAAATTTTAATATTTTTATCAATAATTTTAATATTCTTTCTTTTAAATTTACCATTTAATATTATTTTAACAAATTTAGTTTTACCAGAAACTAATTTTTTATTTTTTAATTTTTGTAAATTAATTATAGAATTATCTTTAAATATATTTAAATCAGATAAACGTATTTCAACATATTTATTAATATTTAAACTTTTAAACCCAAATTTAGGTATTCTTCTATAAAAAGGAGTTTGACCACCTTCATATAATCTTCTAATTTTACCTCCAGATCTACTTTTTTGACCTTTATGCCCTTTTCCACATGTTTTACCTAATCCAGAACCAATACCTCTACCTAATCTTTTAGATACTTTTTTTTTATTTATATTTCACAAATTATTTAAATTAAGCATTATTTATTATAACCAAACATAAAAAAAATTTAATAACTATAAATATTATTAAATATTGTAAATTATTAATAAGTAAATATTTCTTTTAAAAATTTACCTCTTTTTCTAGCTATATAAATTGGTGATTGTATATTACGTAATGCATTTAATGTAGCTTTTACTACATTTAATGGATTACTAGAACCATATAATTTAGCTAAAATATTTTTAATACCAACAGCTTCAAAAATAGCTCTCATTGATTTTCCTGCTATAATACCAGTACCTTTAGAAGCTGGTTTTATAAATACACTGGTACTAGTATATCTACCTGTTACTTCATATCTTATAGTATTTTTTTTATTTAATAAAATAAAAAACATATTTTTACGAGATTTATCCATAGCTTTTTGTATAGCTAAAGGAACTTCTTTAGCTTTACCATATCCATAACCAACCCTACCATGTCTGTCACCTACTACAGTTAAAGCAGTAAAAGAAAATACTCTACCACCTTTAACTGTTTTAGAAACTCTATTAACTGATATTAACTTCTCATAAAAATCATTAACATTATTAAATTTAATCATAAAATTTACCAATTTAAAATACTAAACCATATTTTCTAGAATTTTCCGCTAAAATTTTAATACGACCATGATATTTAAAACCTGAACGATCATAAACAACATTTGATATACCTTTTTTAATAGCTCTTAAAGCAATAATTTTACCTATTTTTTTAGCAGCATATTTATTACCACCATATTTTATATTAAGATCTTTTTCTAAAGTAGAAGCAGATACTAAAACTTTAGAAAAATTATTTTCTTGAGATATTATTTGTGTATATATATGACGAGAAGTTTTATATACTACTAAACGTAATTTATTCTCTTTTTTAAAAATAAAACGTATTTTTTTACACCTACGTAAACGATTTTTTTTTTTATTCATAATATTTTATATATCAAATAAAATAATTATTTACTAATTTTTTTTTTATGTTCTTTAATACGCACTTTTTCATTTCAATAACGTATACCTTTACCTTTCTTATAATGTTCTGGTACACGAAAAGAACGTATTTTTGCTGCTATACATCCAACCAATTGTTTATCTCAACTTTTTACTATAATTTCATTAGAATTAGGACAATAAATATCTATATTTAAAGGTATAATATATTTTATAATATGTGAAAATCCTAAACTTAAATTTAAAATATTATTTTCTATGAAAGCTTTATAACCTACACCAATAATTAATAATTTTTTTGTAAAACCATATATTATACCTTGTATAATATTAAATATTATAGATCGTGCAGTACCAATATATTTTTTATTTTTCAAAAAATTATTATTTAATTTTAATAAAATTTCGTTTTCATTTATTAAAATAGGTGTTATAGAATTATGTACAACATGTACAATTTTTAATTTATCTTTTTGAAAAAAAATTTTTTTACCTTTAATGTTAACTAAAATATTTTTAGGAAAAACAATTGGTTTTTTAGAAATACGAAACATATTATTATCCTTAATTAAAAAATATAACAAATAATTTCACCACCTATCTTAAATAAACGAGCTTCTTTATCTGATATTACACCTTGGGAAGTAGAAACAATAAAAACTCCTAAACCAGATTTTACAATAGGTAATTTATTATAAGATAAATAAACTCTTAAACCAGGACGACTTATTCTTTTAATTTTAGTAATAACTGGTAAACCAGTTAAATATTTTAATTTAATTAAAATTTTTTTATTTATATTACTATTTATTAAACAATATTTTTTTATAAAACCTTCACGTAAAAAAATTTTTAAAATAGATTCTTTAAATTTAGAATGATAAATTAAAATTTTTTTTTTTTTAGCTACCTGAGAATTTCTAATACAAGTTAACATATTAGCTATAGGATCTTGCATACTCATAAAATTAATACCTCAAAATTAAATTATCAACTAGATTTTCTTAATCCAGGAATATATCCTTTTACTGCAAATTCACGAAACTTAATTCTACTTAAACCAAATTTACGTAAATAAGCATGAGGTCTACCAGTTAATTTACATCTATTTCTATGACGTACAACACTAGAATTTCTAGGTAAAGATTGTAATTTAATAATAGCTTTTCATCTATTTTTATTAGAAGTTTTATTACTAGATATAATTTTTTTTAATTTTTTTCTTTGAAAAAAAAATTTTTTAATTAAGAAAAATCTTTTATTTTCACGAGCTATAATTGATTTTTTAGTCATATTAATTAATATTAATTAAAAAATGGAAAATGAAATTCTGTTAATAAAGATTTAGATTCTTTTAAAATATTTGTAGTAGTAACAATAGATATATTTAAACCATGGATATAAACTACTTTCTCATAATTAATTTCTGGAAAAATAGTATGTTCTTTAATACCTATATTAAGATTAGCATATTTATCAAAAGATTTTTTAGAAAAACCTCTAAAATCTCTAATTCTAGGTATAGCAATAAATATTAATTTATCTAAAAAATTTCACATATTTTTTTTTCTTAAAGTTACTTTACAACCAATAGGAAAACCTTGACGTATTTTAAAATTTGCAATAGATTTTTTAGATTTAGTTACTATAGGTTGTTGTCCAGTAATTAATTTTAAATTTGTACAAACATCAACTAATCTTTTTTTTTCTAAATTTAAATTATTTAAACTAACACTTAATACTATTTTAACTAATTTAGGAACTTCCATAACAGATTGATAATTAAATTTATCTATTAATCTTTTTATAACTACATCTTTATATAAAATAAATAAATTACTCATATAGATTTAAAAAAATAATTTACTACATTTAAAATAACGAACTTTTTTTTTATTAATAAATTTAAAACCTATTTTAGATTTTTTATTAGTAGTTGTACAAAAATGACTAACATTAGAAATATTAATAAAAGACTCTTTATGTATTTTACCTCCTAAAATATTTTTAGATGGAATAGATTTTTGATGTTTTAAAACTAAATTTATTCCACGAATTAATACTTTATTACCTACTATTTTAGTAATTATACCTTTTTTACCTTTATCTTTACCAGCAATAATAACTACTTCATCATTTGTACGAAATTTACAAGACATATTTATAACCAATTAAATTACTTCAGAAGCCAGAGATATTATTTTATTAAACTTTTCTGATCTTAATTCTCGAGTAACAGGACCAAAAACTCTAGTACCAATAGGCTGTTCATTACTATTATTTAATAACACACATGAATTACTATCAAATCTAATATAAGAACCATCTAATCGAGATAAACCATATTTAGTTCTTATAATAACTGCTTTTAAAACTTCTCCTTTATAAACTTTACTTTTAGTAATAATTTCTTTAACAACTACTTTAATAATATTACCAATATTTGCATATCTACAATTAGTTCCACCTAATACTCTAATACACATTACAATTTTAGCTCCAGAATTATCTGCTACATATAACAAAGATCTTTCCTGTATCATAATTAATCCTATCTAAAATTTTTTAATAATTTTACAAAACATCCAAGATTTTTTTTTTGAATAAGGTTTACATGCTTTAATTTCTATATAATCTCCAATATTACATTCATTATTTTCATCATGAACATACATCTTAATTCTCTTTTTAATATATTTTTTATAAATTTTATGTTTTTTAAATTTTAAAATATAAGCAACTAAAGTCTTATTCATTTTATTACTTAATACATAACATTTAATTGTTTTATTTTTTTTTAACACAAACTAAACCTCTTTTTTTAATAACTAAAAAAGTTTTTACACGAGCTATGTTTCTTCTACATAAACGTATTAAATGAGTTTGTTTTAATTTACCAGAAGATAATTGAATACATAAATTTAAATGTTGTTTCAATAAACTATGTAATTCATTATTTAATTCTTCAATATTTTTATTTTTCAAAAATTCATTATTAATCATAATAAAAGATTTTTAATTACAAACATTGTTTTAATAGATAATTTATCACTAGCTAATTTTAAAGCCTTTCTAGCAATTTTTTCTTCAACACCATCTATTTCATATAAAATTTTTCCAGGTTTTACAATAGATACCCAATATTCAACATTACCTTTACCTTTACCCATACGTATTTCTAAAGGTTTTTTAGTAATAGGTTTATCAGGAAATATTCTTATTCATAAAAAACCTTGTCTTTTCATAGTTCTAGAAATAACACGACGAGCAGCTTCAATTTGTCTAGAAGATATACTACCTCTAGTAACAGCTTTTAACCCAAATTTACCAAAATGTAATTCTATATCATTAGATATACCTTTATTACGACCTTTTTGAACTTTTCTATATTTAGTTTTTTTAGGTTGTAACATAATATTATATACCTCCTTCTTAAATAATTATTTTATATTTCTACGAATTCTTTTAAAATATCTTCTTATACTTAATACATTACTATTATATAATTTTATTGGATAAAATTTATCTAAAATTTCCCCTTTAAATATTCATACTTTAATACCTATAACACCATAATTAGTATAAGCTTCAGAAAAATTATAATCTATATCCGCTCTTAAAGTATGTAAAGGAACACGACCCTCACGATACCATTCTCTTCTAGCAATTTCAGTACCACCTAATCTACCACTAACTTCTATTTTAATACCTTTTGCTCCAAAACGCATAGCATTATTTATAACTCTCTTCATCACTCTTCTAAACATCATTCTCCTTTCTAATTGAGTAGATATATTTTCAGCTATTAATTTAGCATCTAATTCAGGTTTACGAATTTCAGAAATATTAATTTGCGAAGTTACTCCTGTAATATAAGAAATTTTTTTTTTTAATTTTTCTATATCCTCACCTTTTTTACCTATGACTATACCAGGTCTAGCAGTATAAATAGTTACTCTAATACTTTTTTTAGCTGGTCTTTCAATTAATATTTTAGAAATTAGTGCTTTAGATAATTTTTTATACAAAAATTTTCTAACAATAAAATCACTTTCTAAATTTTTAGCAAAATCTTTTTTATTAGCAAATCAAGCAGAATTTCACATTTTAGTAATTCCTAAACGAATTACATTAGGATTAACTTTTTGTCCCATAATATATCACCAATAAAATATTATTATACATCAGAAACAAATACAGTAATATGACTAGTACGCTTTAAAATATAATTTACTCTACCTTTAGCTCTAGGCATAACACGTTTAATTAAAGTAGCTTTATCAACATAAATTTTAGATATTTTTAAAAGACTTCTATTAATATTATTATTATGTAAAGCATTATATAATGCAGATTTTAATACCTTTCTAATTAATAAAGCAGCTTTTTTATTAGTAAAATTTAATACATTTAAAGCAAAATCAACATTTCTACCCCTAATTAAATTTGCTACTAATCTTAATTTTTGTCAAGATGACTTTACATAACAATATTTAGCATAAACTTCCATTTTAATACCTACTTAATCTTTTTTAATTTTTTTATTAGAAGATAAATGACCTCTATATGTTCTAGTAGGAGAAAATTCACCTAATTTATGACCTACCATATCTTCAGTAATATATACAGGAATATGACGTCTGCCATTATGTACTAAAATAGTTAAACCAATCATATTAGGTAATATAGTTGATCTTCTAGATCATGTACGAATAGGTTTTTTATCTTTTAATTTAATTGCTTTTTCAATTTTATTAAACAAATGCACATCAATAAACGGACCTTTTTTAAAAGAACGAGACATATTTATTACCTAAATTATTTTTTACGATATTGAACAATATATTTATTAGTACGTTTATTTAAACGAGTTTTTTTACCCTTTGTTTTAAACCCCCATGGAGTAACCGGATGTTTACCAAAATTACGTCCTTCACCCCCACCATGAGGATGATCTACAGGATTCATAGCAGTACCACGTACTGTAGGTCTAACACCTAATCAACGTGAAACACCAGCTTTACCTAACATACGCAACATATATTCTGAATTACCTACTTCACCTAAAGTAGCTCTACAAAAAATATTAATTTTTCTCAATTCTCCAGAACGTAAACGTAACACAACATTTTTATCTTCACGTACTAATAATTGACAATAAGATCCTGCTGATCTAGAAATTTGGCCCCCTTTACCAGGAATTAATTCTATATTATGAATAATAGAACCTATAGGTATATTTATTAAAGGTAAACAATTACCTAATTTAATAGGAACATTAGGACCTGATTTAATTTTATCTCCAACTTTTAAATTTTTAGGATAAATTATATATTTTCTTTCACCATCTTTATATAGAATTAAAGCTATATAAGCAGATCTATTAGGATCATATTCTATTCTTTCGACAATAGCAGAAATATTGTCTTTATTTCTTTTAAAATCAATTAAACGATATTTTTGTTTACAACCTCCACCAATATGTCTAACAGTAATTCTACCTAAATTATTACGTCCTCCACTTTTTTTCTTTTTTTTTAATAAAGAAGAATAAGGTTTTCCTTTATATAAAAAAAAATTTGATATTTTAACTTTATGTCTACGACCAGGAGAAGTAGGATTATATTTAACAACAACCATAATAAACCTATAAATTATTTTAATAAATTATTTAATTCTAAATCTTGATTTTTTTCTAAAATAACATAAATTTTTTTTCATTTTTTAGTATAACTAACTAAACCATTTTTTTTACTTTTTTTTTTACCTTTTACCCATAATGTTCTAACCTTTTTAACTTTTAATTTAAATATTTTTTCAACAGCTCATGATATTTCTGTTTTATTAATATTATTTTTAATTTTAAAAACTAAAGTTTTATTTTTTTTTAAATAAAAATTAGATTTCTCAGAAAAATAAGGTTTTTTAAAAAAATTATAACTATTTAATTTAAAATTCATTAATTTAATTTACCCTCTAAAAATTTAATAGAAGAAACAGTAAAAACAATACTTTCAAAATTTAAAAGATCAATAATATTAATATTATTAACATGACAAACTTTTATATTATATAAATTACGTGAAGATAAAATTAAATTTTTATCTAATTTACAAACAAGAATTAATATTTTTTTAAAATTTAAAAATTTAATTTTTTCTAAAAAAAATTTTGTTTTAGGATAAAAAATATCTAAATTACTTAAAATATTTAATCTAGATTCTTTATACAATTGAGATAAAATCATTTTAAAAACTTTGTTATAAACTTTTTTATTTATCTTCGAAAAATATTTTTTAGGTTTTTTAGCAAAAGTTACACCACCAGAACGTCATATAGGACTTTTTAAAGAACCTGCTCTTGCTCTACCAGTACCTTTTTGTCTTCAAGGTTTTTTATTAGAACCAGCAACATCAGATCTAGATTTTTGAGCTACATTGCCTTTACGTAAATTATGTCTACACAAATTTATAACTTGATGTACTAAACTCATATTAAAATGAATTTTAAAAATATTATCAGATAAACATATATTTTCCTGAGAATCTTTTAACAAAATATTAACCATACAAATTATATTAACCTTTAATAGATGATCTTATAATTAATCTACTACCATTATATCCAGGAACAGCACCACAAATTAATAAAATATTTTTATCATCATATATTTTATATATCTTTAAATTCTGTATTGTATTTCTAGTATTACCTAAATGACCACACATTTTTTTTCCTTTAAATACTCTACCAGGAGTTTGATTTTGTCCTATTGAACCAGGTACTCTATGGGATAAAGAATTACCATGACTTTTATCTTGAGAACGAAAATTTCATCTTTTTATAGTACCAGCAAAACCTTTACCTTTAGATATACCAATAACATCAACCTTTTTAACATTATTAAATAAATTAACTTTTAAAGATTGTCCAATATGTAAATGTAAATTTTTAATATAAGGTATCTCTCATAATCCTACTCCAGGATTAATATTTATTTTTTTATAAAATCCTAACTGAGATTTATTTAATTTCTTAATATTTATTGTACCAGTTGTAACTTGAGTAATATATCTCTCATGTTCTTTCTTAATACATGTAATAATATTATCTTTTATTTCTATTACCGTCACAGCAAATGACGAACCATTTTTATCAAATATTTTCGTCATACCAATTTTACTACCTATTAATACAATCATAAATTATTAACCTAAACTTATTTGAACATCAACACCAGAAGCTAAATTTAATTTCATAAGAGCATCTACAGTTCTCTCAGTAGGTTTAACAATATCAATTAAACGTTTATGAGTTCTAATTTCATACTGATCTCTAGCATCTTTATCAACATGTGGAGAAATTAAAATTGTAAAACGCTCTATAGAAGTAGGTAAAGGAATCGGACCTCTAACTTGAGCACCAGTTCTTTTGGCAGTTTCTACAATTTCTAAAGTAGATATATCTATTAAACGATGATCAAAAGCTTTTAATTTAATTCTAATTCTTTGATTTATCATTTTATAACCTAATAAATTAAATATTAAGAAAAAATTTTACTTACTATACCTGCACCCACTGTACGACCACCTTCTCTAATAGCAAATCTTAAACCTTCATCCATAGCTATAGGACTAAATAATTTTACAGAAATTTTAACATTATCTCCTGGTATTACCATTTCTACTCCTTTAGGTAATTTAATTGTACCAGTAACATCAGTAGTTCTAAAATAAAATTGAGGACGATAACCATTTAAAAAAGGAGTATGTCTACCACCTTCCTCTTTAGATAAAACATAAACTTCAGATTCAAAATTAGTATGAGGATTTATACTACCTGGTTTAGCTAAAACTTGCCCTCTTTCAATATCTTCTCTTTTAATACCTCTTAATAAAATACCTACATTTTCACCTGCTCTACCTTCATCAAGTAATTTACGAAACATTTCAATACCAGTACATATAGATTTTTGAGTATCTTTTATACCAACTATTTCTACTTCATCACCAATTTTTATTAAACCTTGATCAATTCTTCCAGTAACTACAGTTCCTCTACCGGAAATAGAAAAAATATCCTCTATAGGTAATAAAAAAGGTTGATCAATATTTCGTTTAGGATTAGGTATATAATTATCTAAAGAATCAGCTAATTCAAAAATACTATTTTTTCATTTTACATCACCTTCTAAAGCTTTTAGTGCTGATCCTCTTATTATAGGAGTATCATTACCAGGAAAATTATATTGAGTTAATACATCTTTAATTTCCATTTCTACTAACTCTAATAATTCTTCATCATCAACCATATCACATTTATTTAAATAAACTACTATATAAGGTACACCAACTTGACGAGCTAATAAAATATGTTCTCTAGTTTGAGGCATAGGACCATCAGTAGCAGCAACTACTAAAATAGCTCCATCCATTTGCGCAGCACCTGTAATCATATTTTTAATATAATCAGCATGTCCCGGACAATCTACATGAGCATAATGTCTTTTAGAAGTATCATATTCAACATGAGAAGTATTAATAGTAATACCTCTAGCTTTTTCTTCAGGAGCATTATCTATTTGTTCAAAAGCACGAGGTTGTCCACCATATTTTTCTGCTAATATAGTAGTAATAGCAGAAGTTAAAGTAGTTTTACCATGATCAACATGACCAATTGTACCAACATTTACATGAATTTTAGAACGTTCAAATTTTTCTTTTGACATATATTTTATTCCGAAATTAAATAATTAAAATTTATTTACTTCTTACTACGTAAATCTGTAATCTTTTTACAAATATATTCAGGAGACACAATATATTTATTAAATTCCATAGTATATAAAGCTCTACCTTGTGTTTGAGATCTTAAATCTGTAGCATAACCAAACATTTCAGATAATGGAACATAAGATTTAATTAATTTACCACAAATAATATCAGAAATTTCATCTATAATTCCTCTACGACGATTTAAATCACCTATTACATCACCCATATATTCATCAGGAGTTTCAACTTCTACTTTCATTACTGGTTCTAATAAAACAGGTTTTGATTTTAAAAAAGCTTCTTTAAAAGCTATAGAAGCTGCCATTTTAAATGCTATTTCAGAAGAATCTACATCATGATAAGAACCAAAAAAAAGTCTTACTTTAATATTCATTACAGGATAACCAGCCAAAGGACCAGATTTTAGTTGTTCTCTAATTCCTTTATCAATAGCTGAAATATATTCATTAGGTATAACTCCTCCTTTAATATCATTAACAAATAAATATCCTTTATCAGCAATAGAAAATTCAGAAGGTAATAAAGGAAATATATCTATTACAACATGACCATATTGGCCTCTACCACCAGTTTGTTTTATATATTTACCTTCTACACCTAAAGAATTACTTAAAATCGTTTCTCTATATGCAACTTCTGGTTTACCTGTATTACAAAAAATATTAAATTCTCTCCTCATCCTATCAACAATAATTTCTAAATGTAATTCTCCCATACCAGCTATAATAGTTTGATTAGATTCATTATCATACCAATATTTAAAAGAAGGATCTTCTTTAGATAATCTAGATAATACTAAACCCATTTTTTCTTGGTCATTTTTAGTTTTAGGTTCTAAAGCTATAGATATTACTGGATTAGGAAAATCAATTTTCTCTAAAATAATTGGATTATTAATATCACATAAAGTATCTCCAGTAGTAACGTTTTTTAAACCTATAGCAGCAGCTATATCACCAGCATAAACTTCTTTAATTTCTTCTTTTTTGTTAGCATGCATCTGTACAATACGACCTATACGTTCACGTTTATTTTTAGAAGCATTTAAAACAATATCTCCTGATTTAACACAACCTGAATAAACACGTAAAAAAGTTAAATTACCTACATAAGGATCACTACTAACTTTAAAAGCTAAAGATGAAAAAAATTCACTATCATTGATAATACGACTTAAATTAGATTTATCACAAACATTTAATCCATACACTTTATTTAAATCTTTAGGAGATGGTAAATAATCTATAATAGCATCTAATAAACATTGTATACCTTTGTTTTTTAATGCTGTTCCACAAGTTACTAATAAAACATTATTTTTTAATACCTGTTTTCTTAAAACTTTTTTAATCTCTATATCAGTATAATTTACACCGTTCAAATATTTAGACATTAAATTATCAGATGTATCTGCAACAAACTCAATAATCTTTTGACGCCAAAAAATAACATTTTCATATATATTTTTATCTAAAGTATTACTAACACTATAAGTAACACCATTATCATCATGTTTTCATATAATAGATTTTAAAGTAATTAAATCTACAACACCATAAAATTGATCTTTTATATTTATAGGAATTTGTAAAGGAATAACTTTAATATTAAATTTTTTTTTTAATTGTTCTATAACATTAAAAAAATTAGCTCCTACACGATCCATTTTATTTATAAATGCAATACGAGGAACATTATACTTATTAACTTGTTTTCATACTGTTTCTGATTGAGGTTGTACTCCACCAACAGCACAGTAAACCATTACTGCACCATCTAAAACTCTCATAGAACGTTCAACCTCAATAGTAAAATCTACATGTCCTGGAGTATCTATAATATTTATTCTATGTGAAGAATATTGGTTAAACATACCAGATCAAAAAGCCGTAGTAGCAGCAGAAGTTATTGTAATTCCTCTTTCCTGTTCTTGCTCCATTCAATCCATAGTAGCTGTTCCATCATGTACTTCACCTAATTTATAATTTACTCCTGTATAAAATAAAATACGTTCTGTAACAGTAGTTTTACCAGCATCTATATGAGCACTAATACCAATATTTCTATAACAAGATATAGATATCAAACGAGACATATTATTTCCCTAAAAAAATTAAATTATCACCTATAATGAGCAAAAGCTTTATTCGAATCAGCAATACGATGAGTTTCATCACGTTTTTTAATAGCAAAACCTTTTTTATTAATAGCATCTAATAATTCATCAGCTAATTTTAAAAACATTTTTCCACCAACTCTTTTCCTAGCTGATAATATAATTCAACGTATAGCTAAAGTATTACCTCTTTTAGGTCTTACCTCTATAGGAATTTGATAAGTAGTTCCTCCAACTCTACGAGATTTAACTTCTATAATAGGTTTAACATTATTAACAGCTAATTCTAATAATTCTAATTTACTCTTATTAAGTTTTTTTTTTAATATACGTAAAGAAGTATATAAAATATTTTCAGCAATAGACTTTTTTCCATCAAACATAAGTAAATTAATAAATTTTGTTACTAATTCAGAATTATATATATAATCTGGGATTATATTACGACTACCTATAGTTTTACGACGTGACATATTAATCCTCAATAAAATTAACTAATCTATTTTTTAACACCATATTTAGAACGAGATCTTTTTCTATCTTTTACACCAGAACAATCTAAAGTACCTCTAATTACATGATAACGTACACCAGGTAAATCTTTAACTCTTCCACCACGAATTAAAACTACAGAATGTTCTTGTAAATTATGACCTTCCCCAGGTATATAAGCAGTAACTTCTAAATTATTTGTTAATCGAACTCTGCAAACTTTTCTTAAAGCAGAATTAGGTTTTTTAGGAGTAGTAGTATATACTTTTATACATACTCCTCTTTTTTGAGGACAACCATTTAAAGCAGGTACATTATTTTTAAATATTTTACGTATTCTAGATTTACGTACCAATTGATTAATAGTAGACATTTATTTACCTAAATATAATGTTTTTAAAACAAAAAATAAAAAACAAATTTTATATTAAAAAATATATATAACTATAAAATTTATATAAACTTTAAATTAATATATTACTACATTTTAATAATTTATACCAATATTACAAATAATTAAAATTTTTCCTTTAAAAAAAATAGATAAAATAAACTTTTATACTAATTATGTTATATAATATTTAGATAGCGTGTTGGCAGAGAGGTAATGCAGTGGATTGCAAATCCATAAATCCCGGTTCAATTCCGGGACACGCTTTAAAATAATTTAATACCCGAGTGGTGAAATTGGTAGACACAAGGGACTTAAAATCCCTCGGTTATGTTATAACCTTGCGGGTTCAAATCCCGCCTTGGGTATATATAATATATATACAAAAATGTCAATTTCAAAAATAATAGTCTATCCTAATAAAAAATTACGTCAAAAATCCAAAAAAGTATCAAAATTTGATAATAAATTAAAAATTTTAGTTAAAAATATGTTTGATACTATGTACTATTTTAAAGGAATTGGTTTAGCAGCTATACAAATAAATATAAACAAATCTGTAATTATAGTAGATTTAAAAAAAAACAATAATAAAATTATACTTATTAATCCTAAAATAATTAAAAAAAGTGGATCTATAGAAACTCAAGAAGGATGTTTATCAATACCTAATTTTTTTTATTCTATTAAAAGATATAATAAAATTTATGTAAAAGCTAGAAATATAAATGGAAAAAGAATAAAACTAAAATCTAAAGGATTACTTTCAATTTGTATACAACATGAAATTGATCATACAAAAGGTAAATTATTTGTAGATTATATATAAAAATAATGAAAAAAAAATTTAAAATACTATTTTTTGGTACACCAGAATTTGCTGCTTTTCAACTAAAAAACATTATTAAAAATACTAAACATAAAATATTAGGTGTAGTTACCAAAAAAAGTAAAAAACCTAATGAAGTTAAAAAAATAGCACAAAAAAATAATTTAAATATCTTTGAACCAACATGCATCACAAAATTAAATCAATTAAGTGAAAAAATTAAAATATTAAATATTAATATTATACTAATAATAGCATATGGTTTTATATTACCCCAAAATATCATTAATATACCTAAATTTGGATGTATTAATATGCATGCATCTCTTTTACCAAGATGAAGAGGATCATCACCTATACAACATAGTATATTACATGGAGATAAATATTCCGGAATAACATTTATTAAAATTAACAAATTTATAGATTCAGGTAATATAATATATCAAAAAAAATGTATTATTAAAAAAAAATATACATATCAAAAATTATATAATAAACTTAAAATAATTGGTGCTAAATATTTACCAAAAGTATTAAATAATATTTTAAATAAAAAATATAAAGAAAATAAACAAAATAAAAAACTTATAACTTTTGCTAAAAAAATTAAAAAAACAGATGGTTTAATAAATTGAAAACAAGATACAGCTAAAAAAATAAAAAGAAAACTAAAAGCATTTCATATATGACCAAAAGTATTTTTTTATTATAAAAAATATATTATATTTATATGATCTGTTAAAATAAAAAAAACAAAAAAAAAATCCATACCTGGAAAAATATTAAAATATAATAAAAAAGGTTTAAAAATATTTACTAAAAAATCTTATATATTAAAAATTAAAAAAATACAATTAAATAATCATAAAAAAATTAAAATATCTGATTTAATAAATTCAAAACCTAATTTATTTATACCAGGAAAAATATTATAAATTATTAATTTGTCGTAAAATTTCAAAAATTATAATTCCACTAGCAACAGAAATATTAAGAGAATTTACATTTTTAATTGGTATTTTAAATAAAAAATCACTTTTTTCTTTTATTTTTTTTCTTACTCCTTTTTCTTCTGAACCTAAAATCAAAGCTATAGAATTATAATTTTTATAATTAAATTTATAAACGGAATTTTTAGAATTTAAATCAGTACATAATAAAAAAAAATTATATTTTTTTAACAAATTAATTATATTACTAAGATTATTGACAGTAATAATAAAAATTTTATATATAGAACCCATAGATACTTTATGTACAATATTATTATCTACAGATACCGAATGATGGTTTGTAATTACAATAGCGTCTATATTAGCTGCTACAGCAGTACGTATACAAGAACCTAAATTATTAGGATTATTAATTTTATCTAAAATTAAAAAAAAATGTTTTTTTCTTATTTTAATTAATTCTATAAGATCATTAATATTACTATGAAATATATTTTTTCTTTTTATGACAGCTAATATACCTTGATGGTTAAATGAATTAAATTTTTGAAAAAAAGTACTGTTTACTTTTTTATAGAAAAGATTATTTAAATTTATTAATTTAATTATTTTAATTATTTTTTTATTATTTTTATTAATTAAAAAAATTTTTTTTATATAATCAGATTTAAATATTATTAAATTTTTAACAGTTCTAAAACCATAAAAATATTTGTATTTTTTATTCATAAAAATTATCTACTTTAAATATTTTTTCAGAACAGGATACTTTTTTAAGATAGATAAAAATACTATTTTAGTAACTAAAATATTATAATAATATATTTTACCATTATTACTTCATTCTTTTAAAACAATATTTTTACTATAAAAAATATCTCTTAATAATATAGATATTTTTAAAGGAATACATATCGTCATTTTTATTTTATTAGTAAATAAATATAAATTGATTATATTATATATAGTTTCAATACCTAAATTATATTTAGCAGAAATTCATATTCTTATAGGTAAATTAATATTATTAATATCTATTTTAATCTTAAAATTTTTTAATTTATCTATTTTATTCATAACTTGAATTACTGGAACATTATGAATATTGATATCACATAATATAGAATTAACTATATTAATATAATCCATAAAATATAAATTAGAAGCATCTATTATATGTAATATAAGTTGAGAATAAGAAATTTCACTTAATGTACTTTTAAAAGCAGATTTAATACTATCAGGTAAATTACGTATAAAACCAATAGTATCAGAAAGTAAAACATTACTATGAAATTTAAATTTATTAATTTTTCTGATATAGGTATCTAAAGTAGAAAAATAACCTTTTTTTAAATTAAAATCAGAATTAGTTAATAAATTAAATAAAGTAGATTTACCAGAATTTGTATAACCAACTAAAGAAACAATTGGTACATTATATTTATTACGAAATTTAATATTTTGTTTTTTTTGACCAGATATTTTTTGAATACTATTACTAATTGAAGTAATTTTTTTTTTAATTATTCTTCTATCTATTTCAATTTGTTTTTCTCCAGGACCTGATATATATTTTATTCCTCCTTTTTGACGTTCTAAATGTCTTCATCTCCTAACTAATCTAGTACTTAAATAATTTAAATAAGCTAATTCTACTTGAAGTTTACCATAATTAGTATTAGCTCTTTTTTTAAATATATTTAATATAATAGATGTTCTATTTAATATAGAACATTTAAATATTTTTTTTAAATTATATTCTTGTGTACTTTTTAAAATTAAATTAATAAGTATTTTTTTAAAATAAAATTTATTAATAATTAAAATAATTTCCTTTAATTTACCTAAACCAAAAAAATACTTTTTATTAGGATATCTGATATTAATATCTAATAATTTACCTATAATAAAACCAGAAGAATAAATTAATTTTTTAAATTCATTTCTTTCAATTATATTTTTCTTATTGAAATATATAAAAATAGCTAATATTTTATTTTTATCTAACAAATAATCACCTTCTAATTAATTAATTTAATAATAAAATTAAAAATTTTACTAACTTCTTGTTCATAATTATTATCACAAATAATTGTAAAATTACTAGATCATTTTTTTAATCAAGTTAATTGTCTTTTAATTAAATTTAAAGTACTACTAATAGTTTCCTCAATCATTTTTAAATAAGAAATTTTTTTATCAATATATAATCACATTTGTTTATATCCAATACATTTTATTGAAGGTTTATTAATATCTAAATCTCCACGTACATATAAATTTAAAACTTCATCTTCAAAACCTTTAGATAACATGTTATAAAATCTATTTATAACTATCTTAAATAATTTATTTTTATTTTTTGGTATAAAAAATATTTTATATATTTTAAAATTTAAGTTTAATTTATTAATATTTTTAAAATAAGAAATATTTTTTTGAGTCATATAAAATACTTCTAAATTACGCATAATTCTATATCTATCATTTATATGAATATTTTGATATGAATAAAAATCTATTTTCTTTAAAATATTATATACATAATTATTACCAAATTTATGAAATAAATTATTTATATAAGAACGTATTTCATAATTAGATTTAGGTAATAAATATAATCCATTAAATAAAACATTATAATACATCATAGTACCACCTACTAATAAAGGTATTTTTTTTTTAATATAAATAATATCATTTAATTCATAAATTAAATTTATAAAAAATTTTTTTACTGAATAAAATTCATTAGGATTAATAATATTTACTAGTCTATGTGGAAAATATTTTAATTCTAAATTACTAGGTTTAGCAGTACCTATATTTAAATCTCTATATATTAATCCTGAATCTACACTAATAATTTCCAAAGGAAGAATTTTACATAATTCCATAGCTATATAACTTTTACCAATTCCAGTAGGTCCTAATATACAAAAAATTTTAGGAATATTATTTTTTATTATCATATATTGTTATTTAAATACAAAAATAATTTATTAAAATTTAAAAAATAAAAAATTTTTTTTTTAAATTGATATGTTATATTTTTATAATAATTATGAAATTTACATATTATTTTAATAGAATTTAATTGATTTCATCCATTATTTATTATTATATAATTAGATAATCAATAAATCATTAATTTTAAAAAAAAAAATTCTGTTTCTATTTTTTTTAAAAAAAAAAAGAAAGATAAAAAAAATTTTTTTAAATTTAAACCATAAAATTCACTAGGAATACTAGTGATTAAAAAATAATTATTTTTGTAACATAAATTTATTCCTAAATTATGTAAAATTAAAAATATTTTTTTTTTATTTAAAAAATATTTTTCAGATAAAAATATTTTTAATTTACTTATTTTTTTAATTTTAATTAAAAAAAAATATTTTTTTTTAAATATTAAAATATACATATAATAAAAAACAAATAATAAATCTGAAACAATTAATAATCCTTTATTATTTATAATAGAAAAAATAAAACGTTGATTAAAAATATTTATAATATTACCAAAATTTATTAAAAAATAATTTAAATAATTATTTGGAGATAAATTATTCATATTTTTATTCTTTAAAATTTTATTACTTATTAATTTTTTTTTAAAAAAAAAATTATATAATTCTTTATATACTATATTTAAAATTTTAGAATAATTTAAAAAAGAAATTTTACTTTTATTTGGACATAAATTTATATTAATATATTTATTTTTAATTTTGAAATACAATATATAAGAAAATAAGACATTATTATTTCAAGAATTTAAAAAAAAATTATTTAATACTAAATATAATAAATTTTTAGTAGAAATAATTCTATTATTTATAAAAATAAATTTAATATTTTTAAATTTATTATTTTTAAATATATATCCTTTAAAAGCAATATATTTATTATTTATATATATATATCAATAATTATTAACTATTCTTTCACCATATATACAAATAATTCGATCTAATATACTGTCTTTATCATTAGAAAATTTATTTATATAATTTTTATATAATAAATTATCTTTATAAACTAAAAAATTTTTTTTATAATTAGATAAAGCAAAATTAATAATTATTTTTTTTATAAAAAATCATTCATTTTTATTAAAAATACATAATTCTTTTCTTTTATTATAATTATTCCAAAATATATTTTTAACATTTACTATAGTACCAAAATTATGAGATATAGGTTTAATACTAAAAGATAATGATTTATATTTATTATTATATAATAATCATCCATAATTATTAATACTATCTTTAAATTTAGAAGAAATACTAAAATTAGATATAGAACTAATACAAGATAAAGCTTCTCCTCTAAAACCAAAACTATTAATTTTTAATAAATCATTGATATAAAATATTTTACTAGTAGCATATTTTTTAATAGATAAAAATAAATCTTGTTTTTTAATTCCAACACCATCATCTGTAACTCTAATTAAATCTAAACCATTATTTAAAAATTCAATTTTAATATTTAAAGAATTAGCATCTAAACTATTTTCTAATAATTCTTTTATAACATCAGAAATATTATTAATTAACTCACCCGTAGAAATTTTTCTAATAGTTTTTTCCGGTAAAAATTTAATATTCATTGTATTTATATTTCAACATACAAATATTATTTATAAAATTATTTATACCTAAATAAATATATTTAGCTAATTTATATTGATAAAATTCATTGATTAATTTTTTTTCTTCTAAAGGATTACTAATATAACCAACTTCTATTAATATTGATGGTATATAAAATAAAGATAAAATAAATAAATCAGCATATTGTAAATAATTTTTATGTAATATAATACTATTACGAAATTCATTAATTATTTCAGAAGCTAAATAATAATTTAGTTGACTATTTTTTTTACTTAAATTTAAAAATAAGTAATTTAATTTTAATTTTTGATTTTTATTTAAATTTAAATAATTTATTTTAGTTTTATATTTATATTTATTTAACATAGATAATAATCAAATTGAAGCTCCTTTAATATATTTATTATTATATATAGAATTAACATGTATAGATAAAAATAAATTTGCTTTTTTAATACGTACCATACGTAAACGTTCTTGTAAAGAAATATAATTATCTTTAGTTCTTATTAAAAAAACATTAAATCTTTTATCTAAACTTAAAAACTTAAATAATTTTTTAGATATTAATAAATTGATATCTTTTTCTTTAGAACCATTAATTCCTATTGCACCAGGATCATGACCACCATGTCCAGGATCTATTACAATATTAAACTTACATTGTTTTTTTTTTTTAAAATTTAATTCAATATTTTTTTTTAAAAAGAATAATTTATTAATTGAAATATTTTTTTTATTCTGTTGATTTAAAAATAAATTATATTTCATAAAAGTATGAAAATTATCTTTACCTAAAACTAAAAAATTAAAAAATAAATTTTTTAATAAAAAAAATAATAAAATAAAAAAATAAAACATTAAATTACTAAATTTAAAATATTTTTACCTAAATGAGAAAAAGATTTAATACATAAAATACGTTTGTATCTACTAAAAAAATAAAAATTAAAACATAAATCACAACAAGGTAATAAATTTAAAAATTTATTAGCTCATTCAACTAAACATATATTATTTCTATCAAAATAATTATATATATCAATATCAAATAATTCCTCCGAAGATAAAATACGATATAAATCAAAATGATAAACTAAATATTTTTTACATTTATATTCATTTACTAAAGTATAAGTAGGACTATTTACTAAACCAGTAAAACCTAAATTTTTGATTAATAATCGACAAAACAAAGACTTACCCGTACCAATATCACCACAAAAATAAAAATACACAGGTTTTTTAATTAAAACACAAAATCTATTAGCTAAAAAAATAATATCTTTAACACTCTTAATAAAAAAAAATTTTTTATTCATAATAGAAAAAATAAGCGGAAAACGAGATTCGAACTCGCGACCTTAACCTTGGCAAGGTTACACTCTACCAACTGAGCTATTTCCGCAAAAAATTATTATTAAAAAAATATTTACGATAATATACTAATTCATCAATTGAATTTAGTATATCAGATAAAGCAGTATGTTTTTTTTTTATATTTAAATTTATTTTAATATTAGGAAATCATCTTATAATTAACTCCTTTAAAGTACTAACATCTATATATCTATAATTAAAATAAGATTCTAAACTAGGCATATATTTAAATAAAAATCTTCTATCTTGTGCAATAGTACTACCACAAATAGGAGATACTCCTTTAGAAACTCATTTTTTTAAAAACTTAATTGTTAAAAATTCTGCTTCAGATTCATTTATTGAACTACTTTGAACTTTTTTAAGTAAACCAGTAGTAGTATGAATATTTAAATTTCATTCATCCATTTGATTTAAAAGAATATCTTCTTGAAATATAATAATATTAGGACCTTTAGAAAGAATATTTAAATTATTATCTGTTATTAAAGTAGCAATTTCAAGTATTCTATCTACATCTGGATTTAAACCAGTCATTTCTAAATCTAATCAAATTAAATTTTCTTTATTACTTAAAATCATATATATGTTAATAAATAAATATTAAACTAACGGTACGAACGGGACTCGAACCCGTGACCCCCAGCGTGACAGGCTGGTATTCTAACCAACTGAACTACCGCACCTAAAAAAATTTTTCTGGCAGTGTCTTACTCTCACATAAGAAAAATCCTACACTACCATCAGCGCTATAACATTTCACTTCTGAGTTCGGAATGGATTCAGGTGGTACTATTATGCTATTACCGCCAGAAAAAATACTAAAACATTTTTAAGTTGTGAAGTTAAGCCTCACGGGTTATTAGTATTAGTTAGCTTAACATATTACTATGCTTACACATCTAACCTATCAACGTCATAGTCTATAACGACCCTTCAGGAAAAAATATTTTTCTGGGAAACCTAATCTTAGGGTAAGTTTCGCACTTATATGCTTTCAGTGCTTATCTTTTCTGTACTTAGCTACCAGGCAATGCTATTGGCATAACAACCTGAACACCATAGGTACACCCACTCCGGTCCTCTCGTACTAGGAGCAGATCCCTTCAAGTTTCCAACGCCTACGGCAGATAGGGACCGAACTGTCTCACGACGTTCTAAACCCAGCTCGCGTACCACTTTAAATGGCGAACAGCCATACCCTTGGGACCGACTACAGCCCCAGGATGTGATGAGCCGACATCGAGGTGCCAAACACCGCCGTCGATATGAACTCTTGGGCGATATCAGCCTGTTATCCCCGGAGTACCTTTTATCCGTTGAGCGATGGCCTTTCCATACAGAACCACCGGATCACTAAGACCTGCTTTCGCATCTGTTCGCGCCGTCACGCTCACAGTTAAGCCAGCTTATGCCTTTGCACTAAAATTACGATTTCCGATCGTAATTAGCTGACCTTTGTACTCCTCCGTTACTTTTTAGGAGGAGACCGCCCCAGTCAAACTACCCACCAGACATTGTCCTTATTCCGGATAACGGAATTAAGTTAGAATAATAAATATTAAAGGGTGGTATTTCAAGGACGATTCCACAAAAACTAGCATTTTTGCTTCACTATCTCCCACCTATCCTACACATTAATACTCAATATTCAATATCAAGCTATAGTAAAGGTTCACGGGGTCTTTCCGTCTTGCCGCAGGTACACTGCATCTTCACAGCAATTTCAATTTCACTGAGTCTCGGGTAGAGACAGTCTGGCCATCATTATGCCATTCGTGCAGGTCGGAACTTACCCGACAAGGAATTTCGCTACCTTAGGACCGTTATAGTTACGGCCGCCGTTCACCGGGGCTTCAATTAAAAGCTTCAAATTTTACTTCTAACTTTCTTTATTAACCTTCCGGCACCGGGCAGGCATCACACCGTATACTTCCACTTTCGTGTTTGCACAGTGCTGTGTTTTTAATAAACAGTTGCAGCCAGCTATTATCTTAGACTAATTTCAGCTCAAAAAGTAAATTTTATCACCTAATATTAGTGTGCCTTCTCCCGAAGTTACGGCACTATTTTGCCTAGTTCCTTTACCCGAGTTCTCTCAAGCGCCTTAGTATACTCTACCTAACCACCTGTGTCGGTTTATAGTACGATTTAATATTATCTGAAGTTTAGAGGCTTTTCTAGGAAGCATGGTATTAGTTACTTAAACTTTTACAAGTCTAGTCATCATGTCTCAATATAATAATATTCGGTTTTTCCTAAATATCTATCTACACACTTAAACTAAGATACCTACACTTAGCTAACCTAACCTTCTCCGTTCCCCCATCACAATAATACAAGTACAGGAATATTAACCTGTTATCCATCAACTACGCTTTTCAGCCTCATTTTAGGTATCGACTTACCCTGCCCCGATTAACGTTGGACAGGAAACCTTAGTTTTTCGGCGAGTAGGTTTTTCACCTACTTTATCGTTACTCATGTCAGCATTCGCACTTCTGATACCTCCAATATATCTTACAATATATCTTCAACAGTCTACAGAACGCTCCCCTACCCAATATATAAAAAAAATATATTGCCGCAGCTTCGGTACATAATTTAGCCCCGTTACATCTTCCGCGCAAGACGACTCGACTAGTGAGCTATTACGCTTTCTTTAAATGATGGCTGCTTCTAAGCCAACATCCTAGCTGTTTTAGCCCTCTCACATCGTTTACCACTTAATTATAATTTAGGGACCTTAGCTTGCGATCTGGGCTGTTTCCCTTTCCACACTGGATCTTAGCACCCAATGTGTGTCTCCTATGATAAATTTCTATCGTATTCGGAGTTTGCATCAGATTGGTAGATCGGTAAGATCCCCTAACTGAAACAGTGCTCTACCCCAATAGATTAATTCATAAGGCACTACCTAAATAGTTTTCGGGGAGAACCAGCTATCTCCCGGTTTGATTGGCCTTTCACCCCTAACCACAAGTCATCCGCTAATTTTTCAACATTAGTCGGTTCGGTCCTCCAATCAGTATTACCTAATCTTCAACCTGCTCATGGCTAGATCACCGGGTTTCGGGTCTATATCCTATAACTAACGCCCATTATTTAAGACTCGGTTTCCCTACGGCTCCCTATTTTAAAAGTTAACCTTGCTATAAAATATAACTCGCTGACCCATTATACAAAAGGTACGCAGTCACATTTTAAACTAAAATGCTCCTACTGTTTGTACGTATACGGTTTCAGGTTCTATTTCACTCCCCTATCCGGGGTTCTTTTCACCTTTCCCTCACGGTACTAGTTCACTATCGGTCAATCAGTAGTATTTAGCTTTAGAGAATGGTCCCCCTATCTTCAAACAAGATTACTCGTGTCTCGTTCTACTTAAAGAAATAAATAAAAATCTATATTTTTGTATACAGGACTATCACCTTATATTGTTAATTTTTCCAAATTATTCTACTAATACAGAAATTTAATAAATATTTCAAAGCTAATCCCTTTTCGCTCGCCACTACTTAGGGAATCTCAATTGATTTCTTTTCCTCAAGATACTTAGATGTTTCAGTTCTCTTGGTTCGCTTTACTAATCTATTTAATTCAATTAGTAATAATATAGTATTACCTATATTAGGTTAACCCATTCGGAAATTACCGATTAAACGCTTCATATCAGCTCATCGATACTTTTCGCAGATTTGCACGTCCTTCATCGCCTCTGATTGCCAAGGCATCCACCATATACGCTTAATTACTTAACTTCACAACTTAAAAATGTCTCATAATAAATCAATTTTAAAAGAACGTCCCCTAGGGGATTCGAACCCCTGTTGTCGCCGTGAAAGAGCGATGTCCTAAACCTCTAGACGAAAAGGACTTTTAAAAAAATATATTTAAATTAAAAATTTAAACAATTTATATGAACACCTACAAATATTTATCATTATAATAAGGAGGTGATCCAACCGCAGGTTCCCCTACGGTTACCTTGTTACGACTTCACCCCAGTCATGAATCACAAAGTGGTAAATGTCCTCCTACCTATAAATAAGTAGGTTAAACTATCTACTTCTTTTGCAACACACTCCCATGGTGTGACGGGCGGTGTGTACAAGGCCCGGGAACGTATTCACCGTGACATTCTGATTCACGATTACTAGCGATTCCAACTTCATGAAATCGAGTTGCAGACTTCAATCCGAATTAGGGCGTACTTTATGAGATTTGCTTACTTTTACAAGTTTGCTACCCTTTGTATACGCCATTGTAGCACGTGTGTAGCCCTGGTCGTAAGGGCCATGATGACTTGACGTCATCCCCACCTTCCTCCAATTTATCATTGGCAGTTTTCCTTGAGTTCCCAGCTTTACCTGTTGGCAACAAAGAATAAGGGTTGCGCTCGTTATAGGACTTAACCATACATTTCACAACACGAGCTGACGACAGCCATGCAGCACCTGTCTCAGCGCTCTCGAAAGCACTCCTACATTTCTGTAAGATTCGCTGGATGTCAAGACCAGGTAAGGTTCTTCGGGTTGCATCGAATTAAACCACATGCTCCACCGCTTGTGCGGGCCCCCGTCAATTCATTTGAGTTTTAACCTTGCGGTCGTACTCCCCAGGCGGTCAATTTAACGCGTTAGCTACGAAAGCCATAAATAAATTACAACCTTCAAATTGACATCGTTTACAGCATGGACTACCAGGGTATCTAATCCTGTTTGCTCCCCATGCTTTCGCACTTTAGTGTCAGTATTCGTCCAGAAGACCGCCTTCGCCACTGATATTCCTCCAGATATCTACGCATTTCACCGCTACACCTGGAATTCCATCTTCCTCTACGATACTCTAGTCTGCCAGTTTCAAACATAATTCCTAAGTTAAGCTCAGGGATTTCACATTTGACACAACAAACCACCTACATGCTCTTTACGCCCAGTAATTCCGATTAACACTCGCATCCCCCGTATTACCGCGGCTGCTGGCACGGAGTTAGCCGATGCTTCTTTTGTAAGTAACGTCAAACATATAAATTATTAATTTATATACCTTCTTCCTTACCGAAAGTATTTTACAGCCCTAAGGCCTTCATCATACACGCGGCATAGCTGCATCAGGGTTTCCCCCATTGTGCAATATTCCCCACTGCTGCCTCCCGTAGGAGTCTGGACCGTGTCTCAGTTCCAGTGTGGCTGATCATCCTCTCAGACCAGCTAAAGATCGTAGCCTAGGTAAGCCTTTACCTTACCTACTAGCTAATCTTGTCTAGGCTCATCTAAAGACATGAGGTCTGTAAAGATCCCCCACCTTTAATTATTTTAAAAATAACATTATAAGGTATTAGCTAAAGTTTCCAATAGTTATCCCTTTTCTTTAGGCAGATTCCTAGATATTACTCACCCGTACGCCACTCGCCATCAAATAGTAAACTACTTATGTTGCCGTTCGACTTGCATGTGTTAAGCTTGCCGCTAGCGTTCAATCTGAGCCATGATCAAACTCTTCAAAACAAAACAACTATTTATTTTAATTTTTAAAAAAACTAAAAATTAAATTTTTTTAAATAATGTAAAAATTGTAGGTGTTCATATAAATAATCTATTTTAAAAGAACTAAAAACAAAACATATAGACATAATATAACAAGAAAAAAAAAATAAAACAAGCTTTTTATTATTTTTTTTTTAAAAATAAATAAATTAATCAGATACTATATTAATAAAAAAACTAAATTTTTTTTTTTTATATAAAAAAATAATTATTTTATATTCAGATACATATTTTAAAGGACCATTAGGTAAAATAATAAAATTCTTAGAAATATTAAAATTAATTTTACTAGATATAATTTTAGATATACTTTCAGAATTTATAGAACCAAATAATTTACCATTTTTACTACATTTTGATTTAATCATTAAAGGAGATAAAGAAATAATTTTTTTATATAAATTATTAATTTTATTCAACTCTTCTTTCTCTAGTTTAATAATTAAAGATAATTTTTTCTTAAATTTTCTAATATTTTCTTCAGAAGCATATATAGCTTTATTATAAGGAATTAAATAATTTCTTGCATAACCAGATTTTACATTAACTACACTACCTATTTTACCTAATTTATTTTTATTCAACAAAATTATTTTTATCATTATTAAACCTAAAAATTATTTATGTATATCAGTATAAGCCAATAAAGCTAAATATCTAGCACGTTTAATAGCTTTAGATATTAATCTTTGATATTTAACAGATATACCAGTAACTCTACTAGGAATTATTTTATTACATTCAGTAATATAATTCTTTAACAAATCTATATTTTTATAATCGATCAATTTTTTATTTTTTCCTTTAAAAGGACAATTTTTTTTACGTTGATTAAATTTAAACATTAAATTTTAACCCAAAAAAATTAAATAATTACTTATTATTAATATTCATAAACGAAGCACTAATTATTGGTTTTTTTTTTCTTATACAAATAAATCTCAATATATTAAGATTTAATTTAAAATCTATTTTTAATTTATACATAATATCAAGATTGACTTCTATATTCATTAATATATAATGAGCTTTATAATATTTTTTAATAGAATAAGATAAATATCTTAAACCCCAATCTTCTAGTCTATGTATTTTACCATTACTATTATTAATAATAGAAGAATAATACTTAATTATATCATTTACATATATACTTTTATTAGGGTAAACCATAAAAACAATTTCATAATGACGCATATAATACACCAAGCTATAAAAATTACATCTTGTTACACATATTTTTTAAAACTTTAATTTTTTTTATTAATTTATCTATAGATAAATTATTTAAATTAATACGTAATATTATATCAAATATAATATTATGTTTTTTATTAAAACAAAAATTATTTTGAATTAAAAATTTTTTATCTTGAAAATTTAAAATATTTTTTTTAAATTCTTTATCAAAAATTTTTAAAACTAATTTAGGAATACCAACTTTTTTTAATATATTTAAACTAAAACTTTTATAACAAACACCTTTTTTAATTTTATATAATAATATTAAATCCTCACCATTTATAATATAATCTAAATAAACATTCCTAACATTACAAAAAGAATTACTAATATTAGTTAATTCAAAAAAATGTGTTGAAAATAATAACATAGATTTAATAATCTTAATTATATAATATAAACAAGATCAAGCTAAAGATAAACCTTCAAAATAAGAAGTCCCTCTACCTATTTCATCAATTAATACTAAACTATTAATAGTAGCATTATTAATTATAGAAGAAATTTCACTCATTTCTACCATAAAAGTTGATCTATTATTTGTTATATCATCAGAAAAACCTATTCTAGTCAAAATTTTATCTATAGGACCAATAATTAAATAATCTGCAGAAACATAAGAACCCATATAAGCCATAATACATATTAAAACAATTTGTCTCATATAAGTACTTTTACCACCCATATTAGGACCAGTAATAATTAAAAAACGTTTATTTTTATCAAAAAAAATATCGTTAGATATAAAATTATTATTTATATTACGTTCTACTATAGGATGACGACCATTAATAATTTTTAATATATTCTCAGAAGTAAAAATAGGTTTTTTATAATTAAAAGTATAAGATCTATCTAAAAAACTCATTAATACATCTAATTTGGATATATTATGAGTAATTAATTTCAAATAATAAATATTTTCTAGAATTATACTCACTATACTATTAAAAATTTCTTTTTCTAAAAAATAAATTTTTTTTTTTAAAGTAATTAATTTATTTTCATAAATTTTTAAACTAGGTATCATATATCGTTCAGAATTTTTTAAAGTTTGTAATCTAATATAATAATTAGGTACTAAATAAATATCACACTTATTTACCTGAACATAATAACCATAAATATTACTATAATTAAAAAATAAACTTTTTATTTTCGTGTTTTTTTTTTCTGTTTTTTCTAAAAGAAATATTTTTTTTTTATTACTTAATAATAATCTATATAAATCATCTAATTCATTACTATAACCTTTAATTATAATACTTTTTTTATCTAAATTAGGATCTAAAATAGAATCATTAATAAGATTAAAAATTTTTCTTATTAAATTTTTATTTAACAAAAAAAAATTTATTATTTTAAAATTATTTTGAATTTTAAATAAAACAATAAAATCTAAAACCAAAGATAAATAATTTTTTAAATTTATTAAATCACCTGAAGTAACAGTTTTTAAAGATACTCTACCTAATATTCTTTCTAAATCACCTATTTTACTAAAAATACATCTAATTTTAATAAATTTATCTTTTAAAAAATCCATAATATTATGACGATCACGTAATTTATTAAAATCTCTAATAGGAAATAAAATTCATCTTTTTAACATTCTTTTACCCATAGGTGTAACAGTACTATTTAAAATATAAAAAAGAGTATTTTTATTATTACCTGAAATAGAATCAATTAACTCAAGATTTTTTATGGTAAAAGTATCCATAAAAATAAATTTAGAATCATTTATTAATTTTAATTTATTTACATGAAAAAGATTAACAAACTGAGTTGATTTTACATAATTTAAAATACAACCAGCAGAATTTATACCTAAATTATCAGATCTAATACCAAAACAATTAAGATCAATAACATTAAAATGATTTAATAAAGAAAAATAATTTTTATCAAAATTAAATTTATTTATAGAAACATATTTTAAACAATTTAATCATTTAATATATTTTACAAAAAAAAAATTTTTACTACAAATAATTTCTGAAGGATTAGTACATAATAAATAATGTTTTAATCTATCTAAACCATAAATTTCAGAAATATAAAATCTTCCTGAAGCAACATCTAAAAAAGAATATCCGAAAATATATTTATCATTTTTAGCTCATATAGCAGCTATATAATTATCTTTAGAATCACTAAGAAATTTATCTTCAGTAACAGTACCAGGAGTAATAATACGAACTACTTTTCTTTTAATTAATTTTTTACTTAAAAAAAAATTATCATCTGTAATTTGATTACACAAAACTACTGATTCACCTAAACTAATTAATTTAGATATATATACATCTGCTGTACGTAATGGAACACCAGCCATAGGAACATTATTTTGTTTAACAAATTTTTTTTCAGTTAAACTAATATTTAATAAACATGATATTTTTTTAGCATCTTCAAAAAATAACTCATAAAAATCACCAATCTGATAAAACACTAATATTTTAGGATATTTTTTTTTTATCTTTAAATATTGTTCAATAATAGGTACCATATTTAATTATAATAAATTAACGTTTAGAATATTGAGGTCTACAACGAGATTTACGAAAACCATATTTTTTTCTTTCTACTTTTCTAGAATCACGAGTAATTAAACCTACACTTTTTAAAACTACACGTAATTCACTATTATGTTTTAATAATACCCTAGATATACCATGTCTAATAGCTATAGCTTGACTAGAAATACCACCTCCTTTAACAGTTATATAAAAATCAAATTTTTTCATATAACTATCATCATTAATAATTTTAAATGGATAAAGAATTACTAATTGTTTAATCTTATCTTTAAAATATTCATTTAACATAAACTTATTAATTATAAATTTACCTTTTCCTGCATTCATAAAAACTCTAGCAGAAGAAGTTTTACGTCTTCCAGTACTATACATATTTTATATTACTCCTTTTTTTAAAAATTTATTAATACAGGTTTTTGAGCATGTTCTTTATAAGAATTACCAGAATATATTTTCAATTTTTTAATTTTTTTATTAGATAAAATATTTTTAGGCAACATACCTTTAATAGCATGTCTAATAATAAATTCTGGTGATTTTTTTAACATATCACCTAAAGTAATACTTTTCATATTACCTACATAACCACTATGAAAATAATATCTTTTATTTTTTAATTTATTTCCTGTAACTAATATTTTACTAGCATTAATTAAAATAATATAATCACTATTATCTACATATGGTAGATAATTAAATTTATTTTTACCAATTAATATAAAAGCTATTTTACTAACTAATCTACCTAAAATTTTATTTTTAGCATCAACTAAATATCACATATATTTCTACCAAAATTAAAATATTAAATTAACCTGTACCACCTATAATCATAGAATCTATCTTTAAAGAAGGTTGACCTACACTAACAGGAACATTTTGTCCATCTTTACCACACATTCCATTACCAGAATCAAAATTAAGATCATTAGCTACCATACTAATATTATTCATAATATCTATTACAGAACCAATTAAAGTAGCTTCTTTAATAGGTGAAGATATTTTACCTTTTTTTATTAAATATCCTTCTAAAATAGTAAAAACAAATTTACCAGAAGTTATATCTACTTGTCCACTAGATAAATTAGCTATATATATGCCATATTCAATACTATTAATTAAATCAAGGAAATTATTTTTACCATTAACTAAATATGTACTAGTCATTCTTGGGATAGGTAAAAAAGCGTAAGATTCTCTTCTAGCATTACCAGTAGAATTTAAATGCATTAATTTAGCATTAAATTTATCTAAAATAAAAGATTTTAAAATACCATCTTTTATAAGCACTTTTTTTCTACCCAAAATACCTTCATCATCTATATTCAATGAACCTCTTAAACCATATATAGTACTATCATCTACAACAGTACATAAATCTGAAGCAACTTTTTTACCTATTAAATTAGAGTAAACTGATATATTATTACGTATAAAATCACCTTCTAAACCATGCCCCACAGCTTCATGTAATAAAATACCAGGAGAACCACTACCTAACACAACAGGAAATTTACCTAAAGGAGAATTTACAGCATATAAATTATTAATTCCTATCCTAATAGCTTCATCAGCTCAATATTCTATGATAGAAACTCCTTTATAATATTTATTAATTAAATCTTCATACAAATAACGTCCACCACCACCACCAAAACCTATTTGTTTATAATTATTTTTTTCTAATTGAATTTTAATAGATAAATTTATTAAAGGTCTAACATCTCCTACAAAAATACCATCAGTAGAAACAACTAATACTAATTCATAACTACTAATTAAATTTAATGATACATAATTAATATAACAATTAGATTTTCTAATATAATTATCTAAATATAATAATAATTCTATTTTATCTTTATTAAATAAAAAATTTAAAGAAGAATATTTTTTATAAAAATATTCTTTTTCAGGAACATAAATAAAATTTTTTTTTTTATTATATTTTCTATTCAAATGAATAAATTTAATTTTATTAATTAATTTTTCTATAGATCTGAAATTAATTTTATTAGAATAACTAAAACTAGTTTTAGTACCAGATATTAATCTAATTCCAACCCCATTATTAATATTTATAAAACTATTTTTAATAATTTTTTCCTCTAAAAATATAGACTCCATAGTAATATTTTGAAAAAATAAATCTCCATAATCAGAATCTTTAATATATAAACTAGAAATTAAATTAAATAAATCACATTCAGATATATTATTTTTAATTAAAATATTATCATATACTATACTACTCATTTTATCACTCTAAAGTATTTTAATAATTATGTAAAAAATTAATCTCTCACTTAAAAATAACTTACTAAAAAAAATCATAAAAAACCATCAAAAAAAGAATTAATTAAAATAAAATTATTAACAATATTAATATCTAATATAATATTATCAATAAACAAAGATATAATTCTAATTAAAAAGGAAAAAAAAACAACAAAAAAAAACATTCTAAAAAAAGATAAAAATACAAAATTATCCTTTAAATAATATATTATATAAGTAGACAAAGAATATACTAAAAAACTTCTACCTAAAAAAAAACCTACAACAATATCATGTAATAATGATCAAAAAAAAATAAATAAAATATTTTTTTCTCAATTATTTATTAACAATAAATATATATATATTATGTATAATAAAGAAATTTTAATATTTAAAATATTATTAAAAATAAAAAATAAATTCATAAATTTTAAAAAATTAATTATATAAAAAACCAAAACTTAAATTATCTAATTCTAAAAAATATTTAACATCAACTCTTAAAACACCATATATAGAATCTAAATAAACATTATCAACTACTCCAATAGGGTAACCAGAAAAAGAATAATCACTAACTTTAGGTAATATAACTATATCACCTATTCTAATATCTGAATCAGATGTAAAATCATTAATTTTTAAATTATTATTACATCCATTACCAAAAATTATTGTATTTAAATTATTTCTTAAAATACTCACAGGAAAACTACTACCTTTATTACATATTAATTGTACTTTACTAAAATTATTACCAGAATATATAACTTTACCTAACATATTTATGTTATTAAATAATAAACTACCATATTTAATATTAAAATTTTGTATATGATTAATAATCATTTCATCAAAATTAATTAAATGATAAAAAAAAATTTTTACAAAAACAAAATTTTTATCTTTCTTTTTAAGTAAAGGAAAGTTTAATATTTTACGAAAATAATTATTTTCCCATTCTAATGAATTATTATATAATAATTTATTTTTAAGTAATAATTTTTTTTTTTTTAAAAAAATATTTTCATTACTAATTTTTTCAAAATTTTTTAAAAAAACAATCTTTTTTTCAAAAAATAAAACTAAATTATCAAATACATAATAATATAAAAAAATAATTTTATCAGTATAAAAATGAATTTTATTAGATATATAATAATTAAAATCAAAAAACAATAAACACAACGAAAAAAAAATAAAAAATAAAAAATAAATAAAACTATTATCTTTTTTTAAAAACATAAAATATAATTAAATGTTATTCATTACTAAATAAATCACCATTATGTATATCTATCATTTCTAATGCTTTACCACCTCCTCTAGCAACACATGTAAGAGGATCATCAGCAATAATAACTGGTATACTAGTTTCCTCAATTAACAAACGATCTAAATTTTTTAATAAAGCACCTCCTCCAGTTAACACCATACCTCTTTCAGCTATATCAGAAGCTAATTCAGGAGGACATTGTTCTAATGCCACCATAATAGCACTTATAATTCCTCCTAAAGGTTCTTGTAAAGCTTCTAATATTTCACTAGAATTTAATATAAAACTTCTAGGAACTCCTTCTGCCATATTTCGACCTCTAACCTCAATTTCCTTAATAGAAGAATTAGGATATGCAGAACCTATTTCATGTTTTATCCTTTCTGCTGTAGCTTCACCAATTAATGAACCATAATGTCTTCTAATATAACTTATAATAGATTCATCAAATCTATCTCCACCTATTCTTACTGAAGAAGAATAAACTACCCCATTTAAAGAAATTACTGCTACTTCTGTAGTTCCTCCACCTATATCTACTACCATTGATCCAGTAGCATCTGAAACAGGTAAATTAGCTCCTATAGCTGCTGCCATAGGTTCCTCAATTAAAAAAACTTCTCTAGCACCTGCACCTAAAGCAGATTCTTTTATTGCTCTACGTTCTACTTGTGTAGCTCCAACAGGAACACATACTAAAACACGAGGACTAGGTCTCATAAAACTATTAGTATGTACTTGCTTAATGAAATATTGTAACATCTTTTCAGTAATAAAAAAATCAGCAATTACACCATCTTTCATCGGTCTAATAGCAGAAATATTACCAGGAGTCCTACCTAACATTTGTTTCGCTTGATGTCCAACTGCAGCAACAATTTTAGAAGAACCAAGTTTATCTTGTCTAATAGCCACTACAGAAGGTTCATTTAACACAATACCTTTATTTTTAACATAAATTAAAGTGTTTGCTGTACCTAAATCAATAGATAAATCATTAGAAAAAATACCACGAATTTTATTAAACATTATATTTATTTTCCTAACTAAAGATTAAATTAAATACATTTTACTAAATAATACAAATATATTAAAATATATATCTATAAATAAACTAACACATTATAAGTATATTATATAAATATATATAATTTAAAGTTTATATATTTAAAATATTAATATTTTATTAAAGTAAAGTTTAGAATAAAACTATAAAAAACTATAAGAATAAAATAACATGTACGCTATAATAGAAACAGGTGGAAAACAATATAAAATTAAAAAAGGAGATTATATTATAACTGAAAAAATTATACAAAAAAAAAAAAATAAAATAAAATTCAAAAAAATTATTTTAATATTCAATAAAAATCAAATAATAACAAAAAAAAAAGACATAGATTCTTTTGTTATAAAAGGAAAAATAATTCAAAATATAAAAAGTAAAAAGATCAAAATATTAAAATTTAAACGTAGAAAACATTATAAAAAAAAATCAGGTCATAGACAAAAACTACAAAAAATAAAAATATATTCAATAAAAAAAAAATAATATGGCACATAAAAAAGCTGGTGGATCAACAAAAAATGGTAGAGATTCTCATTCTAAAAGATTAGGTTTTAAACATTTTGGTGGAGAATATATTAATGCAGGTAATATAATAATTAGACAAAGAGGAACTAAATTTCATGCCGGTATCAACGTAAAATGTGGCAGAGATCACACATTATATGCAACAAAAAAGGGAATAATAAAATTTAAAACACAAGGAATTAAAAAAAAAAAATTTATCCATGTAATAAAAAACTAATATTTTTCTTTAAAAAACAAAAACAAACATTAAAAATAAATATATATTTTAAAAATTATAAAATTAAAGGTATAAAATGAATCGAGTATTAATGACATTAGAAGGAGAAAAAAAACTACGTAAAAAATTAAAATACTTAAAAGAAATTAAAAGACCTTCGATAATATCTGCTATCGCAAAAGCTAGAGAATTCGGGGATTTAAAAGAAAATTCTGAATATCATGCGGCTAAAGAAGAACAAACAATATGTGAAAAAAAAATAAAAGAAATAGAAAAAAAACTTTTTTACGCACATATAATAGATATATCAAAAAATAAAAATAAAAAAAAAATAATCTTTGGATCATTAATAACTCTAATAAATTTAGATAATAAAAAAAAATTTATTTATAGAATTGTAGGAGATGACGAAGCAAATATCAAAAAACAACTTATTTCTATAAATTCTCCTTTAACAAAAAAATTATTAGGTAAAAAAAAAAAAGAAACAATATCTTTAAAAACTCTTAAAGGAAATATAAAATATAAAATCTTAAATATAGAATAATATAAAAATAATTTTTATACAATATATAAAAAAAATAATGAAAAAAAAAAAATGAATAAATATTCAAATAAATGATAAGTATATAAAATTAAAAAAAAAAAAAAATATTGTATCAAGATCATATTTTAAATTAAAAGAAATTAATAATTATTATCATATAATTAAAAAAAAAGATAACATCATAGATTTAGGTTGTTCCCCAGGTGGATGAACACAATATTTAATAAAACAAAAAACAGGCAAAATATTTAGTTGTGATATTACTCCAATAAATAAAAAAATTAAAACTAATTTTATATTAGGAAATATATGCAAAAAAAATATATTTAATAAAATAATTAGTAAAACTAATGAATATAAAATAAATAATATATTATCTGATATATCACCAAATATTTCCGGAATTAAAGAAATAGATAATCCTAAATTTAAAATAATTATTAAAACAATTTTAAATTTATGTAAAATTAAATTAAAAAAAAAGGAAATTTAATTATAAAAGTTTTTTTAGGTGAAATTTTCTCTTATACTTTAAAAAAAATTAAAAATATATTTAAAGTTATAAAAACCAAAAAATTAGAATCTTCACGTAATTACTCTAAAGAAATATATATAATAGCATTATATTACAAATGTAATTTTAAATAAATATATTAAATTTTATGATAAAAAAAATATTTTTTTGACTAGCAGTCAGTATGATAATATTATCATCATTTCAAAATATAGGACAGAAAAAAAATTATCCTAAAATAGAATATTCAAATTTTTTATCAGATATAGAAGAAAATAAAATAAAAGAAATTAAAATAAATGGTAAAGAAATTAATGTAACAAAAAAAAATTACCAGAAATATAAAACTTATATTCCTATAAATGATCCTAATTTACTAAATAAATTAATAAATAAAAAAATTAGTATAAGTAGTTCTTCAATAAAAGAACCAAATTTTATTACATCTATTTTAATATCATGATTACCAATAATACTTTTAACTGGAATATGAATATTCTTAATTAAACAAATAAAAAATAGTGGTAAAGGAACATTTTTATTTGGAAAAAGTAAAGCAAAAATATTAAATAAAAATAATATTACAACTACATTTAAAGATGTAGCAGGATGTGATGAAGCTAAAGAAGAAGTAAAAGAATTAGTAGATTTTCTTAAAAAACCAGATAAATTTCAAAAATTAGGAGGAAAAATTCCTAAAGGAATTTTAATGATTGGTCCTCCAGGTACTGGAAAAACATTATTAGCAAAAGCCATAGCTGGAGAAGCTCAAGTTCCATTTTATGGAATCTCAGGATCAGATTTTGTAGAAATGTTTGTAGGAGTAGGAGCATCTAGAGTAAGAGATATGTTTGAACAAGCTAAAAATAATTCCCCATGTATAATATTTATAGATGAAATAGATGCTGTTGGAAGACAAAGAGGTATTAATATAAATGGAGGACATGATGAAAGAGAACAAACATTAAATCAAATGTTAGTAGAAATGGATGGTTTTAATAGTAATAAAGGAATAATCATAATTGCAGCTACTAATAGACCAGATATACTAGATCCAGCATTACTTCGTCCTGGAAGATTTGATAGAAAAGTAATAATAGATTTACCAGATATTAAAGGTAGAGAACAAATAATTAAAATACATACAAAAAATATACCACTAAATAAAAATGTAAATTTTAAAATACTAGCTCAAAGTACTCCAGGGTTTTCAGGAGCTGATTTATATAATTTAGTAAATGAAGCTACTTTATATGCAGCAAAAAAAAATTTTAAAAATGTATCTATGAAAGAATTTGAAAAATCTAAAGATAAAATTATTATGGGTACAGAGAGAAAATCTTTAATAATGACTAACAAACAAAAAGAATTAACTGCTTATCACGAATGCGGACATACTATAGTTAGTCAGTTAGTACCAGAACACGATCCAATACATAAAGTTACTATTATCCCAAGAGGTAAAACATTAGGATCAACTTTTTTTTTACCTAAAAATGATAATTTAAATTTAAATAAAAAACAATTAGAAAGTAAAATATCTACATTATATGGTGGAAGATTAGCTGAAGAAATCATATATGGAAAAGAAAATATTTCAATTGGTGCAAGTAACGATATTAAAGTAGCATCTGCAATAGCTAGAAATATGGTAACAAAATGGGGTTTTTCTAAAAAAGTAGGACCATTATTATGAATAGAAAATTATGAAAACTATTTAGATAATCAAAATTTTAAAAATATGTTTTTTTCTAATTACATGTCAAAATTAATTGATAAAGAAATAAAAAAAATAATACATAAAAATTATTCACGAGCCAAAAAAATACTTTTAAAAAATCTTGATATATTACATAAAATGAAAAAGAAATTAATGAAATATGAAACTTTAGAAAAAAAAGACATAAAAAAAATTATTTTTTATAAAAAATTTAATGACTCTATTTAAAAAGATAAATAGATAATTTTATAAATAAAATTTTTATAAAAAATTATTTAAATTTAATTAATTTTAAAAGGATTACTATGTATAAAATATTTTTAGTAATATTTTTTATTATTTGTATATGTTTAATATCATTCATTATTTTTACTCCTAGTAAAAATAATATTATAGAACCATCATTTGATATAAATAATAATATTATTACAACAAAATCTTTCAAAAACACATTAAATTATATAATTATAATATTTGCTATATTATTTTATCTAACAGCTTTATTATTAAATATAATACATAAATAATTTTAAATTTATTAAACCGGGATGGTGAAATTGGTAAACACGCTATTTTGAGGGAATAGTTACTTAGTAAAATACGGGTTCGAATCCCGTTCCCGGTAAATTAAAAATTTAATAAAATAAAATTTTTATATTTTATTACTCTAATATATAAGAAATTAACTTATTTATTAATAATAAAAATATTAATTTTATATTTTTTAAAAACATAAATTAATTTAATAATAAACTTCTATATTAATATATTTATAAATATTTTTTTTAAAAAATATATAATACTCCATTCTATAAATTTAATTGAGGCAGCTAGAATGAATAAAGAAATTTTAGCAGTTGCAGAAGCTGTATCAAACGAAAAATCTTTACCAAAAGAAATAATATTTAAAACATTAGAAAAAGCATTAACTATAGCTATAAAAAAAAAATATAACAAAAAAATAGACATAAAAATTAATATTAATAGAAATAATGGTTCTTTTAAAATATATAGAAGATGAATAGTAGTAAAAAAAATTAAAAAACCATATAAAGAAATAACTTTTAAACAAGCTATACATAAAAATAAAAATATTAAGATAGGAGAATTTATAAAAAATAAAATAAAATTAGAAAAATTTGATAGAATAACTACCCAAACTGCTAAACAAATAATAACACAAAAAATACGTAAAATAAAAAAATTAATTATATTAGAAAAAATAAAAAAAAAAAAAAATCATATAATTACAGGATATGTAAAAAAAATAAATAAACATTATATATCAATAAATATTAAATCAAATCTAAAAGCAATATTATTAAGAAAAGATATGATAATAAAAGATAATTTTAAAATAGGAGATAAAATACAAGGAATAATATATGATATAACAAAAAAAAAAAATAAATGAAAAATTTTTATAACAAGATTAAATACAAAAATATTAGTAGAATTATTTAAAAAATATGTACCAGAAATTAAAAAAAAAATAATAGAAATTAAAGCCATATCAAGAACACCAGGATTAAGATCTAAAATAGCAGTAAATACAAAAAATAAACATATTGATCCTATAGGGGCATGTATAGGTCTTAAAGGATTAAGAATAAAATCTATATCTAATAATTTATCTGGAGAAAAAATAGATATAATTCTATGAAATAAAAATCCTAAAAAATTCGTGATAAATTCTTTATCACCTGCCAAAATTTCTAATATTAAAATAAATATAAAAAAAAAAAGTATGGATATAAATGTAAAAATTACTAATTTAGCTAAAACAATAGGAAAAAATGGACAAAATATAAAATTAGCATCCCAATTAACAGGATGAAATTTAAATATACTTACTACAAAAAATAAAATAAAAAATTAAAATAATAAAAAATTAAATATTAATTTAATAATTTTACATCATAATATGCTAAAAAAAAAAATAAAAAATAAATATAAATTTCAAAGAAATAAAAACAAATTTTATATAAAAAAAAAACATCAAAAAAAAAATAAAAGAAGAATAACTATAATTAAAAAAAAATATATATTTAATAAAATAAAAAAAAAAAAAAAATCTAATATTTTATCTAAAAAAAAAAAAATAAATATACAAAAAAATACTATACAAAAAAATAACAATATAATAAAAAAAAAAAATACACAAAAAATTATAAAAAACAAAAAAAAAATTAAATTATATAAAAGACCTCCAATTATTTCTATAATGGGACATGTAAATCATGGAAAAACTTCCTTAATAGATTATATTAGATCAACTAATATAGTTAAAACAGAAAAAGGTAATATTACACAATATATTAATGCTTATTATATAAATAATAAATATGGTAATATCACTTTATTAGATACTCCAGGACATTCTATATTTACAAATATGAGATCTCATGGAATAAATATAGCAGATATAATATTATTAATAATTTCTATAGATGATGGTATAATGCCTCAAACATTAGAAATAATAAATTATTTACAAAAATATAATATTCCAACAATAATAGGACTATCTAAAACAGATAAAAAAAATTATTTAGACAATATTGATATAATAAAAAAAAAAATTAGTAAATATAATATTATTCCAAAAGAATGAGGAGGAAAAAATACTTTTATACAATTTTCAGTAAAAAATAAACAAGGTATAAAAAACATTTTTCACACTATAAAAAAAGAAAGTAATAAAATAAATTTAAATACTAATATTAATGATAACGCATCAGGATTTATCATAGAATCTAGTATAAATAAAAAAAAAGGAATTATAACAAATATTTTAGTAAAAAATGGAAAATTAAAAATAGGAGATATAATAATTACAGGAACTAATTTTGGTAAAATAAAATCAATATGAAATGATAAAAAAGAAAAAATTAAATATGCTTTACCATCAATGCCTGTAGAAATTTTAGGTTTATCAAATATTTCTTTACCAGGAAATAAATTTATAGTTGTAAAAAATAAAAAAAAAATAAAAAAAATAATAAAATTAAAAAATAAAAATATAATTTCTAAAACACAAAATATTCAAATAGAAGATATATTTCTAAAAAAAGAAGAAAAAAAAATTAATTTATTATTAAAAACTGATGTATATGGATCTTTAGATGCTATTAAAAAATCTATAAAAAAAATATTTAAACAAAAAATAAAAATTATTTTTTCTAATGTAGGAAATATTAATGAAAATGATTTAATATTAGCTACTACAAGTAAATCAATTATCATAGCATTTAATGTACAAATAGATAATTCAATTAAAAATTACAAAAATAAATATAATATCAAAATATATTTTTTTGATATAATTTATAAATTAATTAAAAAAATTAAAAAAATTATTAAAAAAAAAAAACAATATATTAATAAAATTATTATAGGTAAAGCAAAAATAAAAAATATTTTTCATACATCCAAAAAAAATATAATAATTGGTTGTATAGTAATAGAAGGACAAATAAAACAATCTAATTCTATACAAATTAAAAGAAATAACACTATTATTTATACAGGTAAAATAGAATCCTTAAAAAGATTTAAAAAAACAGTAAAAAAAATTAATAAAGGTATTGAATGTGGTATATATATAAAAAATTTTATTAAAGCAAATATTGGAGACATTATAGAATGTATACAAAAAAATAAATCATAAGTATTTTAAATATGAAAACAAAAATAAAATTTTACAAAACAATAAATAAAATAAAAAAAAAAATTATTCAAATAATATTTAAAAAATATAATTTTATTATAGGTAAAAAAAATATTTTAAATATCAATCATATTAAAATAACAAAAGATTTTTCATATATATATATATATATAAATTTTTTAAATCAAAAAAAAAAAAATATTATTAATAATATAATTAAATATTTACAAAAATCAGAATGATATATTAAAAAAAAAATAAATATAAAATTATCATCTAAAATATACTTTAAATATGATAAATTTAATATTAAAAAAAATCAATTACTTAAAAAAATTAAATTAGCTACTCAAATATCAAATATAAATAAATAAATTTTTATATAAAAATTTAAATAAAAAAATATTTTTTCTATATTTAAATTTTAAAATTATTAAAATACATAATATTAACAAAATTTTAAATAAATAAAAAAATGAAAAAAATAGTATTTGTAAGACATGGTGAAAGTATATGGAATCAAAAAAATATATTTACAGGATGAACAGATGTAAAACTTTCTAAAAAAGGTATTAAAGAAGCAAAAAAAGCAGGAATTTTATTAAAAAAAAATAATTTTAACTTTAATTATGCATATACTTCATTTTTAAAGAGAGCAATTCATACTTTATGAATTATATTAAATAAATTAGATTTATTATGAATAAATACAAAAAAAACTTGAAAATTAAATGAAAGACATTATGGTAATTTACAAGGTCTTAATAAAGAAGAAACTGCTAAAAAATACGGAGAAAAAAAAGTATTAGAATGAAGAAGAAGTTACACAACTAAACCTCCTCAAATTACACAAAAAGATAATAAATTTCCTGGTAAAGAAATAAAATATCAAAAAATAAATTCCTATCAATTACCATTAGGTGAAAGCTTATTAGATACATATAATAGAGTTATACCTTATTGAAAAAAAAATATTTTACCTAAAATAAAAAATAATTTATCAATTATTATTGTAGCACATGGTAATTCATTGAGAGCATTAATAAAATATTTAGACAAAATATCAGATAAAAACATAATTAAATTAAATATTCCTACTGGAGTACCATTAGTATATGAATTTAAAGATAATTTAGAAATAAATAATAAATACTATTTAAAATAAACTAAATTTTTATGTGGCCCTTATTGGATTCGAACCAATGACCAAGCAATTATGAGTCGCCTGCTCTACCTCTGAGCTAAAGGGCCTAACACACTTAATAATACTAACAAAAAAAACATTTTAATTCAAGTTAACAAAAAAATTATTTTTTAAATTTAATTACTTTTACCATAGCAGGTCTAAGTAATCTTTTATTTAAAATATAACCATCTTGTAATATTTCAATAACTAAATTATCTTGAATATTATTTTTATTAGATTCAACTACAGAAACAGCTTGATGAAAATTTGGATCAAAATTAACATTAATTTTATTAATCACTGAAATACCAAATTTTTCTATTACAGATAAAAAATTTTTTAAAGTTAATTTTAAACCTTCATAAGTAACTTGATTATCTATTTTTTTATTTTTACTAACTTTTAAAGCATTTTTTAAATTATCTATTACAGGTAAAAGATTTTTAGAAAATTTTTCTAAAGAATATTTATATACATTTTCTACATTCATTTGATTACGTTTATACATATTATCTAAATCAGCTTTACAACGTAAATTTAAATCTTTATTTTTTTTTTTATACTTTAATAATTTATTTTTTAATTTATCAATAATTTTATTCTTACTAAATATTTTTTCTTTATATTTATAAAATCTTTTTTTTAAATTTTTAATAAAATTACATTTTTTTTTATTAATATTATTTTTAATTTCATTAAAATCATTTTCTTTACAAATATTTTTTTTACTCATATAAAATCCTCAAATTTAAAATTAAAAGGTATAATAAATATTAATAATTATATATCACAAAAATAAAATTATTATAAAAAAATAAGTTTACATATTATTTTTTTAAAAGAAACAAAATATTAATTTTGACAAATAAATTAATAAAAAATGGAAAATATAATATTAAAAAATAAAAAAATTTATCAAAATTACACAATAATAAAAAAATATCAAGCAGGAATAATTCTACATGGATGAGAAATACAAGCAATTAAAAAAAAAAATATTAATATAAATAATAGTTATGTTAAAATAACAAAAAAAAAAATACCCTATTTAATAGGAGTAAAAATAACTCCATTACAAAAAATCAATCAAGACAAATTTAAAACAAGAAAAATTAAAATTTTATTAAAAAAAAAAGAAATAATATCAATACTAAATAAAATTAAAAATAAAAAATATACACTAATCTCAATATCATTAATTATTAAAAAAGTATGATATAAAATAATTATTGGTTTATCAAAAGGAAGAAAAAAATATAATAAAAAAAAATATATAAAAGAAAAAAATTTTAAAAAAAATATTGATTTATAAATATTTAAAATATATAATGTATTTATGGGGCTGTTTTGGATTTGACAAGATATACAAATTCTAATGTGCATGTCGAGGTACGGTAGGCCGCGTAAAAAACCGTTAAAACTTAGTTGCAAAAGATAATAATTACGCTTTAGCAGCATAATCTGCTGTAGAAGTCATTTTTTATAAAACATTTTACTCTTTTATTTTATATAAAATGTTCTTAAAAAGAGGTAATTTATAGAGGTTTACATTTATAAATTTTACTAAAAAAGTAAACTAATTAATTATTATTTTTTTTATTTTAGATAATTAATGAAAAAAAAATAAAATAAACATGTAGATCAAAAGAATAAGTTATTTTGGACGCGGGTTCGAATCCCGCCAGTTCCATAAAAAAAAATATAGGTGATTAGCTCAGTGGTAGAGTGTCTCTTTTACAAGGAGAAGGTCAATGGTTCAATTCCATTATCACCTATTTTAAAAATATTAAATTAAATACTTTTTTTTATAAATTAAATCTAATAAAGCAATATTTATTTCTTGATTATTTAATTTAGAAGATTCTATAATACTACTTAAAATTCTTTTATAAAAAAAGTATTTTTTATCATTTTTATAAAAATTATTTTTAATCAAATTTGATAATTTATTAATACGATAATTTATTAAAAAATTATCATCTGGTACAGATATTCTTTTAATTCTTGACTTTATATGTCTTTCTATATAAAAAAGAAATTTTTTATTTCTTACACTAAGAAATAAAATAGTTTTACCTGATTTCCCTGCCCTTCCAGTTCTACCAATACGGTGTATATAAGATTCAATATCAATTGGTAAATCATAATTAATTACTAAACTAATATTTTTAATATCTAAACCTCTAGAAGCTACATCAGTAGCTACTAAAATAGATATTTTAGAATTTTTTAAATCATATAATATTTTTTCTCTTAATTTTTGATTCATATCACCATTAAAAGCAGAACATGAATAACCTTTTTGTTCTATAAAATGAGATAATTTAACAGTATATAATTTAGTACTAACAAATATAATAACACTAGTATATTCTTCAACTTCTAAAAATTTCATTAAAATATTTAACTTATTTTTTCAAGAATTAACTAAACAATAATACTGCTCAATATTTTCTGGTAATATATTATTTTTTGATAAATTTAATATTATTTCTTTAGGTTTATTCATAAATCTACCAATTATTTTTTTTATAGCCAAAGGCATAGTAGCAGAAAATAATGCCGTTTGATGTTTACTATTTATATTAGAAATAATTGATTCAACATCTTTTATAAAACCCATACGTAACATTTCATCAGCTTCATCAATAACTAAAAATTTAACTAAAGAAATATTTATAATATTTTTTTTTAAATAATCTAATAATCTACCAGGAGTAGCCACTATAATATGAGGTTTATTTTTTAAACCTAAAATTTGAATGTTATATTTTTGTCCACCATACAAAGATAATACTTTAATTCTTCTGTCATATTTAGCAAAAAATTTAAATGAATCAGTAATTTGAATATTTAATTCTCTAGTAGGTACTAAAATCAAAACTTGAATATTAAAAAAATTAATATTAATATTATTTAATATTGGTAAAATAAAAGAAGCTGTTTTACCACTACCTGTTTTTGCTATACCTAAAATATCATAACCTTTTAAAAAATATGGTATACATTTTAATTGAATATCAGTAGGCTGTTTATAACCTAATTTATATATTATATCTAATAATTTTTTTTTAAATTTAAAACAACTAAAATTATAATCTTTATTATTAATACTAATCATTGTAATTCTCTAAAAATAAAACTTAATATAAAAATTTTATTTAATATTTTTAATACCTAATTTAATTTTACCATTACTATTTATATTTAAAACTTTTACATAAATACTTTGTCCTACTTTAAAAAAATTATAAATATTTTTATTTTTATTAATAAAAATATTAGAAATATGTACTAAACCTTCTTTATTATTTGAAAAAGAAACAAATACACCAAAATTCACTACTTTAGTTATTTTGCCTAAATAAGTATATCCTAACTTAACTTCTTCAGTAATTTTTTTAATAATATTTATTACTTTTTTAATATTTTTTTTATCATATGAAATAACATTTACAATACCATTGTGATCAATTTCAATAGAACAATTATATTTTTCAGTAATATTTTTAATTACTAAACCACCTTTACCTATAACATCTTTAATTTTATTAACTTTAATTTTAAATTTATATATTATAGGAGCAAAATCAGACAAATAAGTTCTAGAACAACTAATAGAACTATTCATTTTATCTAAAATAAATAATCTAGATTGTTTAGCTCTTTCTAAAGAGAGATTAATACTTTCGCAATTTATACCTTTAATTTTCATATCCATTTGTAAAGCAGTAATACCTTCTAAAGTACCTATAACTTTAAAATCCATATCCCCTAATCTATCTTCATCACCAATAATATCAGATAAAATAATATCTTTTTTTTTAGTTTTTATTAAACCCATTGCTATGCCAGCTACATGATTAGAAATAGGTACACCAGCATCCATTAATGCTAAAGAAGCTCCACATACTGAAGCCATAGAAGAAGAACCATTTGATTCTAAAATATCAGAAACAATTCTAATTGTATAAGGAAATTTATCTATATCAGGTAATATATACACTATACCCTTTTTAGCTAAATATCCATGACCTATTTCTCTACGTTTTAAAATACCTACATTACCTATTTCTCCAACAGAATAAGGAGGAAAATTATAATGGAAAATAAATCTATCTACACGTTCACCTCAAAAAATATCATCAAAATTTTGTGCATCTTTAGAAGTACCTAAAGTTACTGTAACTAAAGCTTGAGTTTCACCTCTTGTAAATAATGATGAACCATGAACTCTTTTAGGTAAAAAACCTATTTTAATATCTATTTCTCTAATATCATCTACATTACGATTATCTATACGTTTACCATATTTTAATAATTTTTTAATAACTATATTTTTTTCTATTTGAGTTAATCTATTTAAAATTAAAAAACTATTAATCTTATCTTTTTCATTTAAATCTAAAAATAAATTTTCTTTAATAATATTTAAATTATTTTCTCTACTTTGTTTATCTAAATCGGAATAATATATTTTTTTAAAATCTTCAAAACAATAACTATCAATATAATCAATACTTTCTTTAGAAAGATAAAAATCTAAATAACTTAACTCACTATCTAAATTTTTAAAATTAACTTTATCTGAAAAAAAATTTATATTTTTAATTAATTTTAAATAATTTTCAAAACCAAAATAAATACCATTAACTATATCTTTTTCACTTAAATTTTTAGAAGAACCATCAATCATAAAAATACCTTCTTCATTACCAGAAATAACTAAATTTAATTTACTTAAATTCATTTCTGATAAACTAGGATTTAATACGTAAGAATTATTTATATAACCTACTCTTGCTACACCTATTGGTTGTAAATGCGAAATACCAGATATACTTAAAACTGCTGATGTACCTATTATTGAAATAATATCAGTACTTATCTGTGGATTAACAGATATAACATTAACAACTATTTGAATATCATTAAAAAAATTTTTATTAAATAAAGGACGTATAGATCTATCTATTAATCTAGATGTAATAATTTCTACATCACTAGATCTACCCTCTCTTCTAAAAAAACTACCAGGAATTTTACCTACAGAATAAAATTTTTCTTGATAATAAACACTTAAAGGTAAAAAATTATTTTCTAAATTTACTTTATTATTAAATACTAATGTCACTATAACAACAGTATCATTCATACTAGCAATTACAGAAGAAGTAGATTGACGAGCTATAAAACCTGTTTCTAATTTTATTAAATTTCTTCCATATTGGAATTCTAAAACATTATATCGCAACAAAACTATTTTCCTTTTATTTTTAAAAATATTAACAAAAACTAACTTTTAAATATTTTAAAAAATATTTTAACTACGTAACTTAAGTTTTTTAGTCAAAAAATAATATTGATCTATATTATGTAATTTAATATATTTTAAAATACGACGACGTTGAAAAACCAACCTTAAAAGACCTTTTTTACTATGAAAATCTTTTTTATAAATAGAAACATGTTTTTGTAATTTTAAAATACGATAAGTTAAAAATATAACTTGTACTTTATGAGAACCATTATCGTTAATATTTGATTGTAAATCACTAATTATTTTATTTCTATGTATTATATTAAAAGACATCCAAACCTCTTATATAATTAATTCATTATAAAAACATTAAAACCCCTCAATAAGGGGTTTTAAAATGTTTTAAAATAAAATTATCTTTAAAAGAAATAAATTTATATTAAAATAAATTTATTTACATCATTCCTCCACCCATACCATTCATACCACCACCATTCATACCTGGATTACTAGAACCTAGGTCGGGTTTATCATCTTTAGGTAAATCAGTTATCATACATTCCGTAGTAACCATTAAACCAGCTACAGATGCAGCATATTGTAAAGCTGAACGAGTAACTTTAGTAGGATCTAAAATACCCATTTCAATCATATCACCATATTTTTCAGTAGCAGCATTATAACCATAATTACCACTACCAGCTTTTACATTATTAGCTACCACAGAAGGTTCATCTCCAGTATTAGCAACTATTTGACGTAAAGGAGATTCCATAGATCTCAAAGCTACTCTAATACCAACATTTTGATCTTCATTCTGAGCAGTTAAATTATTTAATCTTTCAGCAACTCTTACTAAAGCTACACCACCACCAGCAACTACACCTTCTTCAACTGCTGCTCTAGTAGCATGTAAAGCATCTTCTACTCTAGCTTTTTTTTCTTTCATTTCTACTTCAGTAGCAGCACCTACTTTTAGTACTGCAACACCACCAGCTAATTTAGCAACTCTTTCTTGTAATTTTTCTTTATCATAATCAGAAGTAGCTTCATCAATCTGTTGACGTATTTGTATAATTCTATTAGAAATTTCTTTTTGACAACCAGAACCATCTATAATAGTAGTATTATCCTTATTAATAATAACTTTTTTTGCACTACCTAAATCACTTAAAGTTATTTTATCTAATTCCATACCAATTTCTTCTGAAATAACTTTTCCATCTGTTAAAATTGCTATATCTTGTAACATATCTTTACGACGATCTCCAAAACCAGGAGATTTAACAGCTGCAATTTTAACTATACCTCTCATATTATTTACCACAAAAGTGGCTAATGCTTCACCTTCAACATCTTCAGCTATAACTAATAAAGGTTTATTGGATTTAGCTACAGATTCTAAAATTGATAACATTTCACGAATATTAGATATTTTTTTTTCTACTAATAAAATAAAAGGATTATCTAATTCTACAACACCAGATTCAGTTTTATTAATAAAATAAGGAGATAAATAACCTCTATCAAATTGCATACCTTCTACTACATCTAATTCATCTTGTAAACCAGTACCTTCTTCAACAGTAATAACTCCTTCTTTACCAACTTTTTTCATAGCTTGAGCTATTAAAGCACCTACAGTTTCATCAGCATTTGCTGATATAGTACCAACTTGTGCAATAGATTTAGAATCAGAACAAGGAACAGATATTTTTTTAAGTTCAATAACTGCTGCATGAACAGCTTTATCAATACCACGTTTTAAATCCATAGGATTCATACCAGCAGCAACAGCTTTTAAACCTTCATTAACTATAGATTGAGCTAAAACAGTAGCAGTAGTAGTTCCATCACCAGCAACATCATTGGCTTTAGAAGCTACTTCTTTTACCATTTGTGCTCCCATATTTTCAAATTTATCTTCTAGTTCTATTTCTCTAGCTACTGAAACACCATCTTTAGTAATAGAAGGTGCTCCAAAAGATTTATCTAATACAACATTACGTCCTTTAGGACCTAAAGTTACTCTAACTGCATCCGCTAAAATATTAACTCCGCGCAAAATCTTTGATCTTGCATCATTACCAAATTTTACGTCTTTAGCTGCCATAATTAATTTCCCTTAAAATTTTACTAATTTAATCTACTTTAAAATTAATAATAAAATAATTATTCAACAATTGCTAAAACATCACTTTCAGACATAATTAAAACTTCTTTATTATCTAATTTTTCTGTTTTAACACTATAACCATCATTAAAAATAACGATATCACCAACTTTTATATCAAGTGGTTTAATTACTCCATTATCAAGCATACGACCTTTACCAACAGCCAATACTTTACCACGAGTAGATTTACCAGCTGCTGAACCAGTTAAAACTATACCTCCAGCAGATTTTGATTCATTATCTTTACGTTTAACTATAATACGATCATGTAACGGACGAATTTTCATCTATCTCCTCCCATATAATAAAATTACATTCATCATTATAACATTAATTAAACATAAAATTACTTAACAACTTATAAATATAGTAAGGACTAAAAAATAACTTTCAAGTATTTTTTGATATATATTATATATTTGACATAAATATTTATATTAAATATAATGAAAATATATTTTTAACTTTAATTTAATTAAAATGTATCAAACATCTAAAGATATTAGATTAATAATATGTAATATTCCAGATAAAAAAACATTTATCAAAATTAAAAATATTTTATTTAAAAAAAAAATGATTTCATGTATTAAAATAATAAATAAAGTTACTTCATTTTATATTTGAAAAAATAAAATAAAAAAAAATATAGAAATAAAAATGATATTTAAAACTTTTTCTTATTTTAAGAAAAAAGTAATTAAAATAATTAAAAAAATACATCCATATGAAATTCCAGAAATTTTAGTTTTTAAAATACATAAAATTAATCAGGAATATTTAAATTGGATGAACAAAACAATAGAAGTAAAATAAAAGCCCAGATAGCTCAGTAGGTAGAGCAGAGGACTGAAAATCCTCGTGTCGGCGGTTCGATTCCGCCTCTGGGCAAATTTTATTAATAAGTTAAAAATTTAGTTTTTTTTTTTAATAAAGTTTTAATTTTATCTATTGTATTAAATTTTAAAATATCAAAAACTAATTTCTTAGCATCAAGTCATAAAAAATTACGAATATTATTTTTTATTTTAGGAATAAAATTAGAACTCATACTTAATTCATCTAGACCTAAACCTAATAATAACATTGTAACACTACTATCAGAAGCTATTTCACCACATATTCCTATTTCTTTATTTTTTTTATGAACAGCATCTATAGAATATTTAATCATACGTAAAACAGAAGGAGATAATGTTTCATAAAGATGTGAAACCATAGCATTATTTCTATCAACTGCTAAGGTATATTGAGTTAAATCATTAGTACCTATACTAAAAAAATCTAATTCTTCAGCTAAATATTTAGATATCATCACTGCAGCTGGAGTTTCTATCATAGCTCCTATTTTAATATTTTTATCAAAATTAATTTTTTTTTTTTTAAATTCATATTTAATTTTTAAAAATTCATTTTTTAAAAAAAATACTTCTTCCATAGAAATAATCATAGGAAACATAATACGTACTTTACCATACACTGAAGCTCTTAATATAGCTCTTAATTGATCATGTAATATATTTTTATTATTAACATATATTCTAATAGATCTTCATCCTAAAAAAGGTGTACTTTCTTTAGGAAAATTCATATAAGGTAAAAATTTATCACCACCTAAATCTAAAGTACGTATAGTAACAATTTTACCATGCATAAATTCAATAATTTTTTTGTAAGAATAAAATTGTTCTTCTTCTGTTGGAAAAGAATTTCTATTCATAAATAAAAATTCTGTACGGTACAATCCTATACCTTCAGCACCATTATTTAAGATATTTTTTATTTCTTCATCATTACCTATATTAGCAAATAATTTTATTCTATAACCATCTAAAGTTTTTGCAGGTAATTTACTTAATTTAATTAATTTTTTTTTTTGATATAAATAAATTTTATTTTTACTTTTGAATTTCTTTATAATATTTTTATTTGGATTAATATAAATATTATTTTTAATACCATCTATAATTATATAATCATTATTATAAATTAATTTTGTAACATCTTTAACTTTAATAATAGCAGGTAATTCTAAAGATTTAGCTATTATAGAAGTATGAGAGTTTATACTTCCAAATTCTGTAATAAAACCAATAATTTTTTTTAAATTAAATTGTATAACTTGTGAAGGAGATAAATCTTTAGAAATTATAATAATATTATTTTCTTTATCTAAAAAATTAAAATCAAAATTATTTATATTTTTTAAATTATATATTAATCTTTTACCTATATCTAAAAAATCATTAATTCTTTCCTTAATATAAGTATTATTAACTTTATTAATAGCTTTTACTCTTTTATTAATAATTTTATCTACAGCAAATTCAGCAGATATAAAATTATTTTTTATTAATGCAATTATATCATTAATAAATGATTCATCTTCTAATAAAATAATATAACCATCAAATAATAATTTTTTATCTTCATCTAATAAATTAGATTGTATTTTTTTAAATTGTTTAACAGTTTCTTTATGTGATTTTAGAAAATGAGAAACCTCAAAATCAATATCATTAATATTAATTTTATTTTTATTTACACAAATATTTTCTTCATTTAATAAAAAAGCATTACCACAAGCATAACCTGGTGATACTACAATACCTTTTATAATCATAAACATACCTTTAAATACTTATTTTAAAAAAAACACTATTAAATTTTTTTAAAATTTAAAATTAATTTCTGTAAATTATTCCTTAAAAGATTTTAATAAATTAATTAAAATATTTAAAGTATTTAATTCATTTTCACCATTAACTATAATAGTTATTACATCATTGTAAGAAATACCTAAAGTTTGTATTTCAAACAAATTTTTTGCATCTATAATTTTTTTTTTAAACTTTATTTTTATTTCTTCGGAAAACTTTCTAACTTCTTTAACAAATTTTGTAGCTGGTCTGATATGAAAACCGTTTATTAACTTAACAGTAATTTTTTTTTTTACCATTTTACACCTTTAAAATTTAAATACTAAAAATATAATTTTTACAATATAAATTTCACATAAATTTATAAAAATTAACTTTACGTAATACAAAATATATTTTAACATATATAAAAATATTAATTTTAATTTTGTTTAAAAAGTTAAATAATTATTAACATCTATTAATAAATTTTAAATTTAATTAAATAAATAAAATATTTTTATAACATATAGTTAAAAGAGAATTTTAAAAATGAAAAAAATATTTATTACTACATTAATAACTATATTTTTAATTAATGCAATATTTGCACAAAAAAAACAAAACATTAGTAATGAAATGTATATAGGTAATAAAATAGGTTTATCTCAATATAATGATTTAGAAAAAATAAATAAAAAATTTAGAAATATTAATAATTCTAGTAATGAATTAGGTACAGGTATATTTATTGGTTATCAAACTAATAAAAATTTATCATTTGAATTAGGATACGATTGATTAGGTAAAATAAAAGAAAAAAATAAATTTAGTACTACTTATTTCAAAACTCAAGGAATTAATTTAGTAAGTAAAATAGATTTACCTATAAATAAAGATATAAATATATACACAAAATTAGGAGGAATAATCACAAATTCAATATATAGTGAAAAAAATAAAATTCAAAAATACAAAAAAAATTTTACAAATACAAAATTATCACCTTTAATATCATTAGGTGTAGAATATAAGATCAACCCAGATCTATTATCTAGAATAGACTATCAATTAACCTATAATATAGGGGATAAAATTTTTTTAAAAGAAGAACCAAATAATAATTTTTTAAATATTAGTTTTATATATAAATATAAAAAAAATAATATTAACATAAATAATAAAAAAAAAATTAATTTTAATATAATATTTGATAAAAATAAATCAGTGATAAATAATTTATCTATAAACAAATTAGATTTTTTTTTAAAAAGAATTTTTTTTCTAAATAAAAATATATATAAAATTAAAATAATTAATTATATATTTCAAAAAAAAAACAAATTTAGTAAATTAAAATTAATTTATAATAGAATTAATAATATAGAAAAATATTTTTTAAAACAAGGTATTAATTTTATTAAATTAAATAAAAAAATATATGATTATACAAATTTTAAAAAAGATAAACTATCTCATCGTATAAATGATGATATATCTATTATCAAAATTATTATATAAAAATTGCAGATAAAATTTTTTTTTAAAAAATTTTATCTGTAAAAACTAAATTTTTTTAAAAAACTAAATATTTTAAAAAAAAATAAATTATTTACTTTAAATTTACAAAAATTAATATTAATTTTAATATCTAATTTTATATTTATTAACGAATATCATAAATTTACTTTATTAATATTTAATTTTAAATTCCGAATAATATTATTATAATTACTAATTTTAAGATATTTAATTTTATATAAATTTTGATATATACTTTCTATATTACCAATATTATTAATTAATATTGTAGCTTTTTTTATTCCAATACCTTTAATACCTGGAATATTATCAGATTTATCTCCACATAAAACTAATAAATCTTTAATTAAATTTGGATATACTCCATATTTATTATAAATACATTTAGGATTTAATATTTCTTTATTAGAAATAAATAAATGTACTTTATCATTAACTAGTTGTAAAAAATCTTTATCATAGGATAATATATAAATTAAATAATTTTGATCTAAAAATAAACTTTTTATTTTATATATTAAACTTCCTATAACATCATCACCTTCAACTTCAGGATAAGAAAGATACTTAATACCAAAAGTATCAAAAAATAACTTAATACTAGCAATATAGAATATTAATTCTTTAGGAACTTTTTTACGATTAGATTTATATTTCTTATATAATTTTTTTCTAAAATTATTTCTATCATAATCAAAAATAAATAATAAATAATTTGGTTTACAAAATTTATATTTACTGAAAATCATATTTCAAAATATTGAAAGTGATTTTTTAAAGTCTATGTTTTTCTTTTTATAATTTATAATATAAAAAGATTTATAAGCATATAATGTTGCATCAATTAAAAAAAAAACTTTACACATTACATAAAAGAAAATTTAATTAATTTATAGTTATTTTAATAATAAAAAAATATATTCTTGTAAAACGCACTTTTTAAAACATACTTATAAATTACACCAATAAGTTGTAGTATAATGCTTGATAAAATAAAATTCAATATATTTTTAAAATAAATTTGATTTATTTAAAATTATAGTATAAAATTTATTTATACTTTTTAAAACACCAATAATTTGATTCTATGTTAATAAATAATACTTTTTTTGATACAATAATTGTTGGAGGAGGCCATTCTGGGGTAGAAGCATCTTATATTTCATCTAAAATGAAAAAAAAAACTTTATTAATTACTTTCAATAAAGATAAAATAGGAGAGATGTCTTGTAATCCTGCTATAGGAGGAATAGGAAAAAGTAATTTAGTTAAGGAAATAGATGCTATAGGTGGATTAATGGCAAAAATAACAGATAATTCAGCTATACAATATAAAATATTAAATTCTAGCAAGGGGGAAGCAGTAAGAGCTACTAGAGTGCAAGTAGATAAATATATATATAAACAAAATGTAATTTATGAATTAAAAAAACAAAGAAAATATTTAACTATTCTTCAAGAAGAAGTAGTAAAATTAATAATAAAAAAAATGTGTGTTAAAGGAGTAATTACTTCTAAAAAAAATAAAATATTTTCTAATACAGTAATATTGTCTACTGGAACTTTTTTAAATTCTAAAATATTTGTTGGTTTAAATTATCAAAAAGGAGGTAGAATATTTGATCATTCTTCAGAAGATTTAGTTGATTTTTTAAGTAAATATCCTTTTAAATTTAAATATTTTAAAACTGGTACACCTCCTAGAATAAAAGCTGAAACAATTAATTTTAAATTATTAAAAAAAATATCAGGTGATAAAGAGGTAAAAAATTTTTCTTTTTTTAGTAGTGTAAGAAAAAAAAAACATAAATTACCTCAAATAAAATGTTATTTAACTTATACTAATGAAAAAACTCATAAAATTATTAAAAATAATTTTTATAAAAGTCCTTTATACAATAAAAAATATATTATAGGTAAAGGTCCAAGATATTGTCCTTCTATAGAAGATAAAATAAATAATTTTCCAAATAAAAAAAAACATCGTATATTTCTAGAACCTGAAAATATTGATAAAAAAATTATATATCCTAATGGAATATCTATAAGTTTACCTTTTAAAATTCAAAAACAAGTCATCCATACTATTAAAGGTATGGAAAATGTTGAAATTATTATTCCAGGATATGCAGTAGAATACTTATTTTTTGATCCTAAAAATTTAAAAAAAACTTTAGAGAGTAAAATAATTAAAAATCTTTTTTTTGCTGGTCAAATAAATGGTACTACTGGTTATGAAGAAGCAGCGGCACAAGGATTAGTAGCAGGTATAAATTCTGGTCTTCAAAATACTAGTAAAAAATTTATTCCTGATAGATCAAATTCTTATATGGGTGTTTTAATAGATGATTTATGTGATAAAGGTGTTAATGAACCATATCGAATATTTACTTCTAGATCTGAATATAGGTTATTTCTTAGAGAAGATAATGCTGATTATCGATTAACATCTATAGGATATAAATTAGGTTTAATAAGTAAAAAAAAATGATTATTTTTTAATAAAAAAATGAATTATATAAAAAATAATTATAATTTTTTTAAAAATAAAAAAATATCTATTAAATATTTACCTAAAAAAATTAAATTTAAATATAAAAAAAAGAATATAAATAAAATTAATTTAAGTAATTTAATTTTAAATTATGATATTTTATCTCGAAAATTTAAATATATATTTAAAAAATATAATAATAAAATTAATTTTAATTATATTGAAGAATCAAAAACTATTTTAAAATATAAAGGATATATTAAAAAACAAAAGATAGAATTATTTAAATTTGATAAATATAAAAATATTTATATACCTAAATTTATAAATTGAAATAAAATACCTGGGTTATCAAAGGAAATAATAGAAAAATTAATTAAATATCAACCAAAATATTTAAATCAAGCTTATCAAATTTCAGGAGTTACACCTTCTTCTATTATAAATATAATTATATATTTAAAAAAGTTTAATTTTATATAAATATTTTTAATTTACTTTATCTAATAAAGTATAAATTGTATTTTATATAAAAAAAATATAAAATGGTAGTGATTAAAATTTTTAATTTTTATAAATTATAAAAATGATAATTATTCAAAGAGTTTTATTATGATAAAAAATATTATTTGAAATTTTAAATTACCTTCTAACTATATAAAACATCATTTAACTCATTTACAATTTAATTTAATAAAATTTAATTTTTTAAATAAATTAAATTATAAATATTCTTTTTGAAATTTAAATATTGACTCTTTATTTATATCATTTTTTTTAGGTTTAATATTTTTATTAATTATAAAATATATTATAAATCCAGTTAAATATAATTCATTACCTAATAAAATACAAACTATTATAGATATATTAATATTATTTATTTATAAAAATGTTATAGATATATATGGTAAAAAAAATAAATATATTTTTTCATTATCATTTACGGTATTTACATGAATTTTATTTATGAATTTAATAGGTTCATTACCAATAGATTTATTTAATTATATATTTTATTTTATATTCAATACAAATATTTTTTCATTTGTACCTTCTTCAGATTTAAATATTACTTTATCAATGTCTTTGAGTGTCTTTTTATTAATAACAATATATAAATTATATAAATTTAGTTTAAAAGATTTATTCAGAGAAATATTATTTTCTCCATTTAATTGTTATATTTGTATACCACTTAATATTATTTTAGAAATAGTAAATTTTTTTTCTAGAATATTATCTTTATCATTAAGATTATTTGGTAATATATATTCAGGAGAAATAATTTTTTTATTAATTTATTATATAGTTCCTTGGTGATTACAATTATTTTTTATATTACCATTAACTTTATTACATGTATTAATTTCTTTTTTACAATCTTTTATATTTATGATACTTACTTTAATATATGTATCATAATTTTTTTAGGAGATAAAATATATGCAAAACAGTATTTTATATATATCTGCTGCATTAATGATGGGTTTAGCCTCTATAGGAGCATGTATAGGAATAGGTATTTTAGGAGGTAAATTTTTAAATAGTGTATCTAGACAACCTAGTTTAGTATCATTATTACGTAATCAGTTTTTTATTGTTATAGGTTTAATAGATGCTATTCCTATGATTATAATAGGATTAAGTTTATATATTATATTTTCCGTAATTAAATAAAATTCAATTAACAAAAAAAAATAATATAATATGGAAATAAATATAACTATATTAATACAAATGATAATATTTATTTTTTATATTATTTTTTGTATTAAATATATTTGACCTTATATTAATAAGGTTATTGAAAAAAGACAAAAAAAAATATATTTAGAAAATTGTAAAATTATAGAAGCTAAAAAAGAACTTTTACTTTTAAAAAAAAAAATTAAAAAAAAAATATTACAAGGGGAAAAAAAATTTTCTAAAATAATTTTAGAAGCTAAAAATAATAGTATTTTTTTATCTAAAAAATATAAAAAAAAAGCTTTTATAAAATATAAACATTTATTATATAAATCTAAAAAGAAAATTTATTTTAGAAAAAAAATTATATATGAAAAATTATATGAAAATATTTCTATTATAATAAATACAATATTAGTTAATATTACTTCAAAAGTTTTTAATAATAAAAAAAAAGAAAATCAATTTATTAATAAAATGTTAGATAAATTTAAAACAAAATTTTAAAATTAATGTATATGTTAAATATATATAATATTTCTTATTTTTATTCTTTAGCTATCTTTCAATATATACATAGTAATAAAATTAAATTTTATAAATGAAATCATTTTATAAAATTACTTCTTTTAATATTTAAAAAAGATTTTTTTTATTTTTATTATCAAATCAATAAAGAAAAATGTTTAAAAGAAATTTATTTTATTATTAGTACACAAATTATTTTAAATAATAATATGAAAAATTTTATTAAAATTATTTTTGAAGATAATATGTATTTCAATATTAATTATATATATTTTTTTTTCAATGAGATATATAAAATTAATAAAAAAATTTTAAATATTATAGTTTATACAAAAAATAATTGTGTGAATTCTTTAAATGTTAAAAAAATAAAAAATATTATTAAAAATTTTTTTATAAATAAAAAAATATTTTTTATATTTAAAAAAGATTCTAAAATTATTGCAGGTTTTAAAATTTGTATAAATAATTTAATTTTTGATGGAAGTATATTAAATATAATTAAAAAAAATAATTTTTTATATAAATTAAATAATTTAAAAGAGTAAAAAAATGTTACAAAAATTTTCTGGAATTAGTAAATTAATTAAAGAAAGAATAAGTAAATTAGATAACTCAATAAGTAAATATTATGAAGGTACTATAATATCTATAGTAGATGGTATAATAAAAATTATAGGTCTCTCTAAAGTATTAATTAATGAATTAATAGAATTTCCTGATAATATTGGTTACGCTTTAATATTTGATTTAGATAAATATATAGTTAATGCTATATCTTTGACTTCTTGTTTAAATTTAACTATAGGAATGAAAGTAAGAAATACAGGTAAAAAATTAAGTATTCCAGTAGGTAAAAAATTGTTAGGTAGAATAGTAAATTCTTTAGGTGAACCTATAGATGACAAAGGAAATATAAAATATAAAGAATTATATCCTATAGAATATAAATCTCCTTCTATTATTTACAGACGTTCAATTAATAGACCTTTATGTACAGGTTATAAAGCAATAGATAGTATGATACCTATAGGTTTAGGACAAAGAGAATTAATAATTGGTGATAGGAAAACAGGTAAAACAAGTTTAGTTATAGATATAATAATTAATCAATATAATTTAAATGTAAAATGTATATATGTTTCGATAGGACAAAAATTATCTTCTATATTTAATATAGTTAAAAAACTTGAACATTATAATGCAATGTCTTATACCACAATAGTAGTAGCTACTTCTTCCGAAAACGCTGTTATGCAATATATTTGTCCTTATTCTGGTTGTTCTATAGCAGAATATTTTAGAAATAATGGAGAAGATGCTCTTATTATATATGATGATTTAACTAAACATGCTGTATCTTACAGACAAATATCTTTGTTATTACAACGTTCACCTGGTAGAGAAGCATATCCAGGAGATATATTTTATTTACATTCTAGATTATTAGAAAGATCTGCTTATGTTAATTATAAATTTATTAATAAATATAATAGTAATTATTCTTCTAAGAAAAATTCTGGATCATTAACAGCATTACCTATTGTAGAAACATATGAAGGTGATATTTCTTCTTTTATACCAACTAATATTATTTCTATAACTGATGGTCAGATATTTCTTGAAACTAATTTATTTAATTCAGGTATAAAACCTGCTATAAATCCTGGTATATCAGTATCTAGAGTAGGTTCTGCAGCACAAACTAAAATAATGAAATATTTATGTAGTTCATTAAGAACATCTTTATCTCAATATTATGAATTACTTAGTTTTTCACAATTTTCTTTTGATATTGATGATCAAACTAATAAACAATTAATAAGGGGTAAAAAAATTGTAGAAATACTTAAACAAAAACAATATAAACCTGTATCTTTATTTAAACAAATATTAATATTTTTTTCTTTAAAGTTTAATTATTTAGATGATGTTAATACTGATAAAATATCAATTTTTGAAAATAAATTATATTTATATATTAAAAAATATTATCCTAAATTTAAACATAAAATTAATTTATATAAATCTTTAAATAAAAAATTAATATCTAAACTTAAAATGATAATTTTAAATTTTAAAAAACAATATTTAAATATGGTGAATAATTTTGATAAATAAAAAAAATTTAAAAAATAAAAAAAATAGTATTAAATATATTTATAAAATTACTAAATCAATGGAAATGATATCTTTATCTAAATATAAATTTTTAAATAATAAAATTAAAAATAGTAATAAATATGTTAATTTAATTTATAAATTAATAAATAATATTCATTTTATTGATAATAGTTTAATTAAAAAGAAAATATGTACAAAAAGAATTTTATATATTGTAATATCTACTAATCAAGGTTTGTGTAGTAATATAAATATAAATTTATATAAAAAAATAATTTTAGATATAAAAAAAAATTTTTTTTTAAAAAATAAAATTTATTTTTTTTTATTAGGGAAAAAAAATTTTTTATTAATTAAAAAATTAAAAAAAATAAATATTAAATTTAAAATATTTAAAAAAAATATTTTTTTATATGATATTTCTAATTGTAAAATTAATGGTATTACTAATCAAATAATAAATTTTTATAAAAAAAAAGATAATACTACAATATTTATTGTTAATAATAAATTTAAAAATAAAAAATATAAAGTAAAAATTAAACAATTATTACCGATTTTATTTAAAAAAAAAGATATTAAAATTAATTATTTATATGAAAGTAATAAAAATAAATTTTATAATAATTTATTATTTACATATATAAATTCTAAAATTAGTAATTGTTTATTAAATAATATGGTTTCTGAATATTTTTCTAGAATTTTAGTTATGAAAAATGCATCTTTAAATTCAGAGAATTTATTTAAAAAATTAGATTTAATGTATAATAAAATACGTCAATTTAATATTACGAAAGAAATTACAGAATTAATTTCTAATTTTAATATTTCTTAAGTAGAAATTTTATAATTTAATAATAAAAAATTATATGTCATATAATAAACAAGGTAAAATAATTAGAATATTAGGAGTTATAGTGGATGTTGAGTTTAAAAATTATACTCCTAAATTATTTCATGCTTTAAATGTTATTAAAAATAATAAAGTAATCTTAATTTTAGAAGTACAACAACAATTAGATAAAGGTATAGTTAAAACAATAGCTATGGGTTCTACAGATAAATTGTATAGAGGAATGAAAGTTATAGATACATCTAAAAAAATATCTATACCTGTAGGAGAAAATCTTTTAGGTAGAATAGTTAACGTTTTAGGTAAACCTTTAGATGGTAAAAAAGATATTATTTCTAAACATAAAAGATGTATATATAATAAGTCTCCTAAATATATTAATTTATCTTCTTCACAAAAAATATTAGAAACAGGAATAAAAGTTATAGATTTAATATGTCCTTTTATAAAAGGAGGTAAAATCGGTCTTTTTGGTGGAGCAGGAGTAGGTAAAACAGTTAATATGATGGAATTAATTAGAAATGTAGCTATTAAACATTCTGGATATTCTGTTTTTACTGGAGTAGGTGAAAGAATTAGAGAAGGATATGATTTTTATCAAGAAATGTGTACTTCTAAAGTAATAGATAAAGTTTCGTTAGTTTATGGTCAAATGAATGAACCTCCTGGAAATAGATTTAAGGTAGCTTTTACTGGTTTGACTATTGCAGAAAAATTTAGAGATGATGGTCATGATGTACTTTTTTTTATTGATAACATATATAGATATATATTAGCAGGTACAGAAATATCTTCTTTATTAGGACGTATGCCTTCTTCTGTAGGATATCAACCTACTTTATTTGAAGAAATGGGGATATTACAAGAAAGAATTTCTTCCACGAAACAAGGATCTATTACTTCAGTACAAGCAGTATATGTACCAGCAGATGATTTTAGTGATCCTTCTTCTATTGCGACTTTTTCTCATCTTGATGCTATAATTGTTTTAGATCGTCAAATAGCAGCTTCTGGAATATATCCAGCTATAGATCCTTTATTATCTAGTAGTGATCAATTAAATCCTGATATTGTAGGTATAGAACATTATAATGTTGCACAAAATGTAAAAAAAATATTACAAAAATATAAAGAATTAAAAGATATTATATCTATATTAGGTATAGATGAATTATCAGAAGAAGATAAATTAATAGTTTCTAGAGCTAGAAAAATTCAGAAATTTTTATCTCAACCTTTTTATGTTAGTGAAATATTTACAAATCTTCCAGGACAATATGTATCTATAAAAAAAAATATTCAGGGTTTTAAAGATATTATACAAGGTAAATATGATCATATACATGAAAATTATTTTTATATGATAGGTGAAATAAAAAATATAGATTTATAAATAAATATAATAAAAATATGAATTTTAATTTTTTAATGATGTCACAAAAAAAAATATATTTTAATAATTTTATACATCATATAAAATTATTTAGTGATAAAAATGAATTAGAAATTTATTGTCAACATACTCCAATTTTATTTTTTTCAAAAAATATCTTTATTAAAATATATACAAATAGGTATCAATATTTTTATATTAATACTGGTTTTTTAGAATTTAAATTTAATAAATTAATTTTATTAATAGATAAATTAATAAAATTTAATTCTTTTAATAAAGAAAAATATTTGTTAAAAAAAAAAAAAGTTTTTAATAAACTTAAAAATACGTGTATTTATAAAAATACTAAAAAATTTTTAAAATTAAATTTAAAATTTAAAAATTATAATAATTTTTTATATTTTTATAAAAAAAATAAAAAAATATTAAAATAAATGATTTATTATTATATAATAGTACTATAATATAAAAAAAAGGGGTTATAGCTCAATTGGTAGAGCATCTGTTTTGCAAGCAGAAGGTAAGCGGTTCAAATCCGCTTAACTCCATATTATAAAAGCCGGTTTAGCTCAGCAGGTAGAGCAACTGACTTGTAATCAGTAGGTCACCAGTTCGATTCCGGTAACCGGCATATATTTTTAAGAGGTGGGATTCCTGAGTGGTTAAAAGGGACAGACTGTAAATTTGTTGTCATTGACTTCGAAGGTTCGAATCCTTCTCCCACCATAAATAATAATAAGCGAGTATTTTATAATGGTTATTATTTTAGCCTTCCAAGCTGAAGATACGGGTTCGAGTCCCGTTACTCGCTTTTTTTAAAAATATACAATATTTATTGTACTTATTACTGTTTTTTTAATATTTTTATTTTTTTTAATAAATTTTAACATTTTATTTTTATTACTTTGTAAAAAAAATATTTTTTTGATATTTACAAAATTAAATAAATATTTATTTTTTATAAAGATATTTTTGCAATTTAAATCTATATCTAAAATTATTAAATGAGTAATTTTTTTTTTATTATTAATATTTTTTTTTCTGATAAAAATAATTATTTTTTGTATTTTTATAAAAATTTTACTATTTTGTATATTATTTAAATAATTTTTAGTTTTAGGAAATTTTGTTTCTAAAATAGAAAATTTATTTTTAAAAATTTTTTTTCATAGATATTCTGAAATAAAAGGTGTAATAGGATGAATTATTTTAAGTATTGTTTTTGCAAGATAGTATAATACTGTTTTATTATAAAAAGTAAATTTTTTTTTTTTTATAAGTATTTTATTTATTTCTATATATCAATCGCAGAAATAGTTTTTGATAAATTGAAACATAATTTGACTTAATAAATCAAATCTTAATCTATTAAGATATAATTTAAATTTCATAATTAAATTATTAATTTTATTTAATATTCAATGTTCTATTAAATTTAATTGATTTTCATTTATTTTTTCTTTAAATAATTTAAAATTAAAATTTTTATATATATATCTATATGTATTCCATATTTTATTACAATAATTATAACTATGTGTAAGCTTTTTAATATCAAAATTAATTTTTAATTTTGAAGTGGATATTGAACATAAAGTATATCTTAAAATATCAACCCCATATTTTTTTATTCCATTAGGAAAATTGATTTTAGTATTTTTAATTATATTTTTAATTAATTTTTTTTTTATTACATTTTGAGTTCTTTTTTTAATTAATTGATTTAATTTAATACCATTAATAATATCTATAGGATCAATCACGTTACCTATAGATTTAGACATTTTTTTACCATTTTCATCTTGAATTAAACCAGTTAAAAAAACTTTTTTAAACGGTATATTTAAATAAGGAAATTTTTTTGACAGATATGATGTTATCATAATCATTCTAGAAATTCAAAAAAATATAATATCAGATCCACTTACTATTAAATTTATAGGATAAAATTGTTCTAAAAGTTTTTTATTACTAGGTCATCCTAATGATGTAAAAGATCATAAAGATGAAGAAAATCATGTATCTAAAATATTTTTATCTTGTTTAATTTTAGTTTTAATATTGTATTTAAGTAAAATTTTTTTTTTATTACTTCCTATATATATTTTTTTGTGTTTATCATATCAAATAGGTATTTTATGTCCTCAATATATTTGTCTTGATATACATCAATCTTGTATATTTTCCATTCATTTAAAAAATATTTTTTTATATTTAGATGGAATAAAAGTTATTTTTTTTTTTTTTACTAAATTGATTGCTTCTTTAGCTAAAGGATTTGTTTTTAAATATCATTGATTTGTAATAATGATAATAGGTGTTGAATTAGTTTTATTACTAGTATATATATGTGATTCTTTATTTTTAATTTTTAAAATGACTTGTTTTTTTTTTAAAAAATTAATAATTTTTTTTCTTACATAATTAAAATTTAATTTTTTTAATTTAAATATTTTAATAATATTAATTTGAAGATTTTTTTTTTTAAATTTATTATCTAAAATATTTATTTTTTTTTTAAAATATCCATTTTTACAGAAAATATTAATTATATCTAAATTAAATTTTTTACACAAATTTAAATTATTAATTTTGTGTCCAGGAATAATTTTAGTATATTTTTTTTGTTTAGGAAAAATTATATTTTTATCATATATTATTTTAATAATATAATTAGTTAATGGATTAATTAATTTTTTACCAATTAATTTACTTTTTTTATTATTTACAGCTAATGCTGTCATTCCTAAAATTATTTCAGGTTTAGTAGTTTCTATTACTAAATAATTTTTATTTTTTCAAATTTGAAATTTTATAAAATATTTTTTTTGTTTTTTTTTTTCTTTATTTACTTCTAAATCTGATAATACAGATTTAATTTTTTTATCTCAATAAACAGCTTTTTTTTTTTTATATATTAATTTTTTTTTATATAAATATATAAATACTTTTTGTACAGATTTAGTAAAATTTTTATCTAATGAAAAACATATTTTAGATAAATCTACAGAACTACCTAATATCTCAGTTTGTTGATAAATTTTTTTTTCATATTTATTTTTTCATTTTCATATTTCTTTAATAATTTTATTTTTTGGTATTTTTTTAATTTTTTTATTATTATTTTTTATATAGTTTTCTACTATTATTTGAGTAGATATACCAGCATGATCTGTTCCCATTAATCATAATGTATTGTATCCAGACATTTTTTTATATCTTATAATTATATCCATAATAGTTTGTTGAAATGCATGTCCTATATGTAAACATCCTGTTATATTAGGTGGAGGCATAATAATAGAAAAATTTTTTTTATTATTTTTATTTATATTAGGTTTAAATAATTTTTGTTTTTTTCAATGTAAGTATATATTGTGTTCTTTTTTACGTATGTTAAATTTTTTTTTCATTTTTTTTTTTTTTTTTTATGTATTCAATTAAAAATTGAATAATAATATTTATTGGTTGTCCTGTTGCACCATTTGTATTATATGCAGTTCCCGCAATATCAATATGTGCCCATTTATATTTTTTTGTAAAATATGATAAAAAACATGCTGCTGTTATTGTACCTGCATATGATTTATTAGTACAATTTTTTATGTCTGCTATATTTGATTTTAAATATTTTTTATATTTTTTAAATAAAGGTAATTGATGTATATATTCTCCTGAATTATGACTAGATTTTATTAGTTTGTTAGATAATTTTTTATTATTTGATAATAAACCATTTATTTTATTACCTAGTGCTATTAGACATGATCCTGTTAAAGTAGCTATATCTATAACAAATTTAGGATGAAATTTTTTTATATAACTTAATACATCACATAATATTAATCTGCCTTCTGCATCAGTATTTATTATTTCCACAGTTTTTTTAGATAAAGTTGTTATTATATCTCCTGGTTTTGTGGAATTACCATTAATCATATTTTCTGCACATGCTAATATTCCAATAACATTTATTTTTAATTTTAATTTTGATATTATATATATAATTCCGTATATAGATGCTGCTCCTGACATATCATATTTCATATGATGCATATTTTGAGATGTTTTTAAAGATATTCCTCCACAATCGAATGTTATTCCTTTGCCAATTAAAATTATTGGTTTTAACATATTTTTATTATTATTATATTTTAATTTAATTATTAATGGTTTATTATATGAACCTTTATTTACAGATAGGTATGCATTCATTCCTAATGAAAACATTTTTTTTTTATCTAAACATGAAATTTTAACATCACAATTTTTGAATTTATTTTTTATTTTTTTATATATATAAAGGGAATTACATATATTTGGAGGAGTATTACAAATATTTTTACATATTTTTATACCTTTTAGTATATATAAAGATTTTTTAATATATTTTTTTATTGTAAAATATTCTTTTTTTTTATTAGGTAAAAAATTTATTTGAATATTTTTATATTGTTTTAATTTTTTTTTTTTAAATTTTTGAAAAAAATATGTTTTATTTTTAAAAATTTTTATTATATTAAATATTTTTCAATATATATTTTTAATATTTAAATTATTTAGGGTATATAATATATTTTGATAATTTAATTGTTTAATTATATTAAATGATTTTTTTATAATTTTTTTAAATTTATTTTTATTTATTTTTTTTTTTTTACCACATCCTATTAATATATAGTCTTGTTTTATTTTTGTATTTATATCTTTTATTATTAAAAAAGTATTAATTTTTCCATTAAAATTATATTTTTCAATTTCTTGTATGATTAAATTATATTTTAGAATATTTTTTTTAATTTTTTTATTTTCATAAATTCCTATTATTACACATTCGTTATTTTGAAAATAATTTTTAGTATTTTTTTGTATTTTATATTTCATATTTTAATTTTTAATATTTTAAAATTGTAATTTATTTATTATAATATAATTTATTTTTTTTATTAATTATTTATAAAAAATATGAATTTAAAGGATATTTTCTTTATAGGAAGTAATATTATTTATTTAAATGAACCTTATAAAATAAAATTTATTGATTTTATTAAACCAGGCAAAGGACATAAATTTATACGTACTAAAATAAGAAATTGAATTACAAATAAATTAATTACTAAAACATTTAAATTGATTAATAATATCAAAAAAGCTGATATTTATATTGATAATTATATATATATATATAATTTTAAAAATAATTGATATTTTTTAAATCAACATAATTATAATGAAATTTTTTTACACAAAAATTTAATTAAAAAATATATTTTTTTAATATATAAAAATAATTTTTATAAAATTGTATTTTGAAATAATAAACCAATTAAAATAATAATACCTAAATATATTACTTTAAAAGTTATTAAAATAGATAATAATGGAAAAGATATTTTTATTTCAAATTTTAAATATGTAAAATTAATTACAGGAATAAAAATTAAAGTTCCTAATTTTATAAATATTGGAGATTATATAAAAATAAATTCTAAATATTTTACTTATAAATCTCGTGTATAAATAATATTTATTTATAAATATATTTGTTTATATATATATAAATTTTGTAAAATTTTTGTTTTTTTTATTAATATATATTTTTTTTATAGTATATTAATTAATAATATTTAAAATTAAATAAAAAATTATTTTAAAGTTATAAAATATTTTAGGAGTTTTTATGTTAAAAGATAAAAAAATTTTAATTGTTGATGATGATATAGAATTAATATCTATTTTAAAAAATTATTTAAATAAATATAATTTTTATGTAAAAAATGTTGTTAATTCTATACAAATGCAAAGATTATTAATTAGAGAAGTATTTCATTTAATTATATTAGATTTAGTATTACCAGGAGAAGATGGATTAACTATATGTAAAAGATTACGTAGTGAAAATAATTTTATTCCTATTATAATGGTAACTGCTAAAAATGATGATATAGATCGTGTTATTGGTTTAGAAATAGGGGCTGATGATTATATTTCTAAACCTTTTAATCCTAGAGAATTATTAGCTCGTATAAGATCTTTATTAAGGCGTCAATATTATGAAACATCTAATATTACTTTATTTAAAGAAAATATTATAGTTAAATTTGGTAGTTGTAAACTTAATTTAATTACTAGAGAAATGTTTAAAGATAATAAAAAAATTTTTTTAACTAGTAGTGAGTTTTCTATATTAAAAGTTTTAATTAATCATGCTAAAAGACCATTATCAAGGGAAAAATTAATGTTTTTAGCTAGAGGTAAAGAATATAATGCTATAGAAAGATCTATAGATGTACAAATTTCTAGATTACGTCGTTTAATTGAAAGTAATTCTGTCAAACCTAGATATATACAAACTGTATGAGGTTTGGGTTATGTTTTTGTACCAGATAGTTCTAATTTACAATAATTTTTTTTAAAAAATAATTTTAAAATAATTTTTTTTTAAAAAAATATTTTATTTTATTAAAATATTTTTTTAAAATTTTCTTTGTTTTTATTTTATATTACAGGGGTAGAAGGATTTGAACCTTAACCTATGATTTTGGAGACCATTATTCTACCGGATTAAACTATACCCCTATATTTAATTTAGGTCTAAGCGGATTTGAACCACTGACCTCACCCTTATCAGGGGTGTGCTCTTCCGTCTGAGCTATAGACCTATATCTATATCTTTACAGAGAAGTATAACAAATTTAAAAATTAAAGTCACTATTAATATTTATTATTATTAAATTTTATTTTAAAAATTATTTTATAATATACTTATATTAATTTAATTAAAATAAATAATTTTTATGAATAAAAAAAATATATTTCAAGAAATAATTTTAGGTAATATTAAATCTAAAATTATTTATCAAGATAAAGATATAACTGCTTTTAATGATATAAATCCTAAAGCTTTAGTACATATAATTATAGTACCTAATATATATATAAAAAATATGAATAAAATAAATAAAAAACATATTTTTATTTTAGGTAAAATGTTATTAGTATCTTCAAAAATAGCGAAAAAAAAAAAAATATCTAAAAATGGTTATAGAATAGTAATTAATTGTAATAAATATGCTGGTCAAGAAGTATTTTATTTACATATGCATTTATTAGGAGGTAATTACTTAGGTAATATAGTAAGTTAAAATAATTAATTTAATTTTTTATAAAAAATATGAAAACAAAAGATTTTTCTTTATTTACTTGTAAAGATATTTTATTAAGTAAAAAAAATAATTTAGTTTATAATTTAATGATTAAAGGTGGAATAATACGTAGATTATCTTCTGGAATATATATTTGATTACCTAATGGTATTAAAATAATTAATAATATTATTAATTTAATTAAAAAATATTTTAATAAAATTAATGCTATGGAAATAAATATACCTATTATACAACCTTCTTATATATGAAAAAAAAGTAAAAGATTTTTAGAATATGGTAAAGAATTATTTAAATTTTATGATAGAAATAATAAATTATTTATTCTTTCTCCTACACATGAAGAAGTTATTACGCAATTAATTTGTAATGAAAAATTTAATTTAAGTTTTTTTCCTAAAATTTTTTATCAAATACAGAAAAAATTCAGAGATGAAATTAGACCTAAATTAGGAATTATTAGATTACGAGAATTTTTTATGCAAGATGCGTATTCTTTTCATACTTCTTTAAAATGTTTAGATAAAATATATTTAAAAATTTACGAAATATACAAAAATTTTTTTCAAGAAATAGGTTTAAATTTTTTTTGTAAGGAAGCTAATTGTGGTAACATAAAAGGTTTTATGTCACATGAATTTCATATAATTTCTCATTATGGTGAAGATAAAATTTTTATTAATAATAAAAAAAAATATTTAGGTTATTCTTATTATTATAAACATAATAATAATTTTTTAAATTTAAATTTTAGTTATATTAAGAATATTCAGTTATTTAGTATTAAATATTTTAATAAATTTTGTAAATTAAAAAAATTTTTAAATTTTAATAATTTTATTAAAACTAGTTTAGTAGAATTAATTAATAATAAAAAAACTTTTTTTTTATTAATTTTAACTCCTTTTAATAAAAAAATAGATATTAATAAATTATACAAAATATATTCTTATGTTGATAAAATTATTATTTGAGATAAAAAAAAAATTTTTTATAAATTTGGTTTTAAATCTATATTTTTAGGACCTTTTTTAAACTATAAAATTATTTCTGATTATTCTTTAATTAATAAAAAAAATTTTATTATTGGATCTAATAAAAAAGGATATTTTTATATTAATGCTAATTGATTTATAAATATAAAAGTAAGTGGTTTTTATGATATATGTAAAAACTGAATTTTCTTTTTAAATAATAAAGTTGATATTAGTAAAAAAAATATTTTAGAATTAATTTCTACTGAAATAGCTCATATATTTAAATTAGGTGATTATTATTCTTCTATTTTTAGTAAAAATAATAATTTAAATAAAAAAATTTTTATGGGATGTTATGGTGTAGGTATTACACGAATAATTTCTTGTTTAGTAGAAACATACCATGATAATAATGGTATCATATGACCATTATCTGTTGCTAATTTTAAGTTAGGTATTTTACCTATTGGTATGTATAAAAGTAAATTAGTTTATGATATTTCTATGGAAATTTATAATTTTTTAATCAAAAATAATATTGATGTTTTATTAGATAATAGAGAATTATATATTGGAGAAATGTTTGCTGATTTAAGTTTAATAGGTATTCCACATTTATTAATTTTAAGTAATAAAATATTATCATTAGGTTTAGTAGAATTTCAAGATAGGTTAAATAAATTGAAAAGATTTATTTATATTAAAGATATATTTGATTATTTATTAAATAAATATAAATAATTTTTATTTTTTTTTAATTCATTTAATTATTAGTGATAATTTTTTGTTAGATTTTCCGTTTTCGGTAATAAATATATTAGGACAAGATATTGGAATTTTATTATAGAAGATTATTGGTATATATTTTCTTTCTCATGGAAAAATTTTTTTTTCTTGTCATATTTTTTTTATTTTTTTTTTTTTATTTTTTATATTAATTCTATTTTTTATATTAAATTTTATGTAAACTAATTCATTTTTTTTTGGTTGTCTAATTGATTTTTTTGTTTTTTTTTTATTTACGTTTATTTTAAGATATCCATTTCCATAAGGTAAATAAAATTTTTTTTTAATATTTTTTCATAAAAAAGTTTTTTTATTTATATTTTTATATTTTTTAGTTAAATATAAAGTATTTTTATATTTATTTATTAAAAATTCTTTTAAAAATATTTGAAAATAGGTTTTATTATTTAATTTAATAAATTTTTTTCATATGTAATTAATTAATTTATATGAAATCATTAATTTATTATTTAAATTAATTCATTTTCTAATAATTAAAAATGCTATATTTTTTTTTAATTTAAGTATTTTTTTAAAATTTAAAGTATTTTTATATATAATTTTTTTAGTTTTTTTTTTAAGTAAATAATTTAATATTTTTTCTTGTTCTAAACATATTTTAGCACTTCTATATACTGAAGATAAAAAATAAGGTCATTTTTTAACTATTTTTTTGATAATTAATAATCTTAAAAAATTTCTATCAAAATCAATATTTGTATTACTATTATCTTTAATTCATATTAATTTTTTTTCTACAGCATATTTTTTAATTTTTTTTTTATTTATTTTTAGTAATGGTCTATAAATGATAATTTTTTTATTTATTTTAATTTTTTTTTTAATACCAGATAACCCTTTGGGACCACTACCTCTCTTTAAGGCTAAAAAAAAACTTTCACATTGATCATTTTTATGATGTGCAGTTAATATTATTTCTTTATTTAATTTATTTTTTTTATAAATATTATATCTAATTTTTCTTAATGAACATTCTATGTTATTTTTAATTAAAATATCAATTTTTTTTATTATTAATTTTATATTTAATTTTTTACATATTTTTTTACAGTGTTTAGATCATTTATTAGAATATTTATTTATATTATGATTAATATGTATAGCACGTATATGAATTTTATTTTTTAATGATTGTAAATATAATTCATGTAATAATACTGTAGAATCTATACCACCACTAAAACCAACTAAAAAATATTGATATTTTTTAATTAAAATCTTTATTTTTTTTTTTATAGACATAAAAAAGAAATATTATATTTAATTTGTACCTGTATGTCCAAAACCAAATTTATTTCTTTTAGTTTTATGATTAAAGTTTTTTACTATAGAAAAATTAATTTTTAATATTTTAGTAAATATTATTTGTGCTATTCTATCTTGATTTTTGATTTTGAAAGATTTATTACTTCTATTAAATAATGAAATCATTAATTCTCCTTGATAATCAGAATCTATTATTCCAATTGTATTACTTAAAATAATATTTTTTTTATGACTTAATCCTGATCTAGGAACTATTAGACCGATAATATTTTTGGTTTCTATATATATTTTAATTCCTGTGTTAATTAATTTTGTTTTTGAAGGATATAAAATTATATCTTTTTTTAAATAAGCTCTTATATCCAATCCACCTGAACCTTCAGTCATATATTGTGGTATTATTACATCTTTATATATTTTCAATATTTTAATTTTTTTCATTGTTTTTAATAGAAAATTATATTACTATAGTAGATATTAATTTTTTTATTTTAATATATTATGGGTCGTTAGCTCAGAGGTAGAGCAGTTGACTTTTAATCAATTGGTCACAGGTTCGACTCCTGTACGACCCAAATTTTATATATATAGAAAGTCAATATGTAATATCTTATTTTTAAATGGATGTTTTTGTATCTCCTTAATTCTAACATTGATATTTTTATTTTTAATTTTTAATTTAAAATTAATTTTTTTAATTTTATGTTTAATTTGATTCTTTTTAATTATGTTATATATATAATCATGTTTTAAATATAACATAATGTTTTTTTTATTTTTACCATATATTATTGCTGGTATAAATTTTTTATTTCTTATTTTTTTACTGTATTTAGTACCAGAGTTTTTTTTTTGTTTAACTAAAATGAATATTTTTTTCATATTTTTAAATATTTTAATGAATTTAATATTTATTATACTAATATATAATATATATATGAATACTAGTTTAAAAATTAAAAAAAAAAAGATTGGAATTTATATTAATGAATATAAATTAAAAAAAATTTTTTTTATAATTAAATATTTAAATATAAAAGTTTTTTCTTTTTTAATTTATCCATTTTGATTATATAAAAAAAATTTTTTTTTAAAAATTAAAATTCAAAAAATTTTATTATTTTTAAAAAAAAAATTTATATTTGATAGTTATTTTTTAGCACATAGTAGTTTTTTAATTAATTTAGGTCATTATATCAAAAAAAAATTATATATTTATAGATCTTTATTCATTAAAGAAATTAATTATTGTAATTCATTAGATATAAAATATATAATATTTCATCCGGGTTATCATTTAAATATGATTTCAGAATTAAAATGTATTAAGTTAATTATTGATTCTATTAATTATATAATTAGTAAAACTCAAAAAGTTATTTTATTAATTGAAAATACAGTTAATCAAGGTAGTTCTATAGGATATTCTTTAAAACAAATTAAATATATTATTTCAAATATTAAAAATAAATCACGTATTGGAGTATGTATAGATATATGTCATGCTTTTGCTTCAGGTTATGATTTAAGAAATTTTTTATTATGTAAAAATTTTTTTTGATATTTTCATAATTTTATAGGTTTAAATTATTTAAAGGCTATTCATTTAAATGGTAGTAAATATAATTTTTTTAGTAAAAAAGATAGACATAGTTCCATAAAAAATAGTTATATAGGAAGAAATATTTTTTATTGAATTATGAAAAATAATTTTTTTGACAATATTCCTTTAATTTTAGAATCTAAAGATAATTCTTTATGAATTGAAGAAATTCAATGATTATATTCATTATAATAATTAATTTATAATTACTATAGCTATTACATATTTTTTTTCATCTGTTATACTAATATTAATTTTTTTAACATTTTTATTTTTAATAATTTTTGCTGCACGATGTAAAAAATTTATTTTTGGTTTTCCATATTTATTATATAAAATTTCAAAATTATTAAAAAATATTTTTTTTTGTATTCCTATACCTAAAGCTTTAGAAGCTGCTTCTTTAGATGCAAAACTTCTAGCTAAAAATAAAATTTTATTTTTTTCTTTTTTATATTTTTTGAATTCTAATTTAGTTAAAATTTTTTTTGATAATTTATTTATTAAAGTAGATGACATTTTTTTAAATCTATTTATATTTGTAATATCTATGCCTATTCCTAATATATTCATATTAATTCCTTAATTTTGGAGTTTTAAATTGTTTTTTAATTGAATCGGATAATTTATCTAATGATGTTTTTTCTATATGTTCTATATTAAATTCTCATGATAATTGAGCTTCTGCTAAATAAATATGTATAGGATATCCGTTATCATCTTCCATAATTACATGATATCAAGGAGATTTTTGAAAAGTTTTATGAATCGATTGTTTTTCTAAATTAGATTCTATTAAAGAATATTCATAATCAATATCTATAATAACTCCTAAAAAATCAAATAATTTATGTCTTACTTGTTGCCCAATATTAAATTTGCTAAATATTATCATTTTTTTAAAAATTTTATTTATATTATTTAAAATTTAATTATAATCATTTTTTAATTTTAAAATAAAAATATGAAATTAAACTTAATGTAAACATACTTATTATAGTAATAGGATAACCATATTTTCAATGTAATTCAGGAATATATTTAAAATTCATACCATATGATGAAGCTAATAATGTAGGAGGTAAAAATATTACTGATATAAATGAAAAAATTTTTATTATTCTGTTTTGTTCTATATTTAAAAATTCTATTGATGATTGTATTAAAAAATTTATTTTTTGAAATATTGATTCGTTATGAGGTAATAATGATTCTATATCTCTAATAATCTCTTTAGCTTGCTCTTTTTGTAAATATTTTAATACTTCTTTTCTCATTAAAAAATTTAATGCTCTTTTAGTATCTGTTAAACATATTCTTATTTTAGATGTTGTATCTTCTTTTATAGATAATTCAGATATTGAACGATTAAATTCTTGATTATTTTGATCTCTTAATATTACTTGTGTTAAATCTTCTAAATCTTTATATATATTTTCTATTTCATTAGCTAATTGTTCTATTTTAATTTCAAATAGATTTAATAATAATTCATATGGATTACAATGAATTAATACTTGATTTTTTGTTTTAATTCTGTAAAAACGAAATGCAGGTAGTTCTTTTTCTCTTAAAGAATAAAGTTTATTATTTTTTATTGTAAATGCTACTGCTGAATTACTAATTCTACTGTTAGAATCTTTATAAAAAAAATAAGAATGTACATGTAAACCATCTTTATCAGTAAAAAATCTAGCTGATGCTTCTATATTAAATAATTTTGGTCTTTGTATTATTTTTTGACCTAATATATTAAGAACATATTTTCTTTCTTCAATTGTAGGATCAATTAAATCTGCTCAAATATAATTAGTTATTTTTATGGGTTTTTTTTTTTTATATATTTTTAATTTTATTAAACCTCTTTTTTTTAACTTAAATACATTTAACATAAGATATTTAAATAATGTAGTTAAAGTTATATTAATTATATTATTAGATATATTAAATTTATATATAAAAAAATTAATTAATTTTAAATTTATTTAATATATTTAAGTTTTAAAGGAAATGTAGTAATATAATAATATTATTAGTAGTTTAGGAGTTTATATGAATAAAAATATTTTAGATATAGATGATGATTCTTTTAAAAATGAAGTATTAAATTATAAAGGATATGTTTTAGTAGATTTTTGAGCTAGTTGATGTAATCCTTGTCAAATTTTTAGTAAAGTATTAGATAATATTTATAAAATTTTTTATACTAAGGTAAAGTTTGTTAAAGTAAATATAGAAAATTGTAATTATATTCAAAATAAATATAATATTAAAAGTATTCCAACTGTAATATTATTTCATAATGGTATTGTTTTATCCAGTAAAGTAGGTTTATTGGAAGAATCTGATTTGATTAGTTTTTTAAAATCCTATAAACTAGATTAATTTATTTTTCCTCAATTAAATTTTTTATAATTTAATATTTATTATGAATCTTACGCAACTAAAAAATATATCAGTTTCTAAATTAGTTATTCTTGGAGAAAAAATAGGGTTAGAAAATTTAGCTAGAATGCGTAAACAAGATATAATATTTTCTATTTTAAAACAACATTCTAAAAGTGGTGAAGATATTTTTGGACAGGGTGTTTTAGAAATTTTACAAGATGGTTTTGGTTTTCTAAGATCTTCAGATAGTTCATATTTAGCAGGTCCGGATGACATTTATGTTTCACCTAGTCAAATACGTAGGTTTAACTTAAGAACTGGAGATACTATTTCTGGTAAAATACGTCCTCCTAAAGAAACGGAACGATATTTTGCTTTATTAAAAATTAATAAAGTTAATTATGATAAACCAGAAAGTTCAAGAAATAAAATATTATTTGAAAATTTAACTCCACTACATACTAATTGTCGTTTATATATGGAAATTGGTAATGGTTCTCCTAATGATATAACGTCACGTGTATTAGATTTAGCTTCTCCTATAGGTAGAGGTCAAAGGGGTTTAATAGTAGCTCCTCCTAAAGCTGGTAAAACTATTTTATTACAAAATATTGCACAAAGCATAAGTTATAATTATCCTAAGTGTGTATTAATAGTGTTATTAATAGATGAAAGACCTGAAGAAGTTACTGAAATGTATCGTTTAGTAAAAGGTGAAGTAATAGCTTCTACTTTTGATGAACCTGCTTTAAGACATATACAAGTATCAGAAATGGTTATTGAAAAAGCTAAAAGATTAGTGGAACATAGAAAAGATGTAATTATTTTATTAGATTCTATTACTAGATTAGCACGTGCATATAATACTGTTGTTCCATCTTCTGGTAAAGTTTTAACTGGTGGTATAGATGCTAATGCTTTACATCGTCCTAAAAGATTTTTTGGTGCAGCAAGAAATGTAGAAGAAGGTGGTAGTTTAACAATTATTGCTACTGCTTTAATAGATACTGGTTCTAAAATGGATGAAGTTATATATGAGGAATTTAAAGGTACAGGAAATATGGAATTACATTTATCTCGTAAAATAGCTGAAAAAAGAATTTTTCCTGCTATTGATTATAATAGATCTGGTACTAGAAAAGAGGAATTATTAACTTCATTAGAAGAATTACAGAAAATTTGAATATTAAGAAGAATTATTCAACCTATGAGTGAAATAGATGCTATGGAATTTTTAATTAAAAAATTATCTATGACTAAAACTAATAGTGATTTTTTTAAAATGATGAAAAATAGTAATTAATTTTATTTTTTTAAAAAATAAAAATATTTTTTTATACTGAATATTGTTATACAATAGTATTATGGTGGTTATAGCTCAGTTGGTAGAGCTCTGGATTGTGGTTCCGGGAGTCATGGGTTCAAGTCCCATTAACCACCTTTAACGGTGAGTGGCGCAGCTTGGTAGCGCAACTGGTTTGGGACTAGTGGGTCGGAGGTTCAAATCCTCTCTCGCCGATTTATAATTTTTAAAATTTTTTATGAAAAATATATTAGTTACTTGTGCTTTACCTTATTCTAATGGTTCTATACATTTAGGTCATATTTTAGAACATATACAAGCAGATATATGAGTTAGATATCAAAAATTTTTAGGTAATAATGTTTATTTTATATGTGCTGATGATTCTCATGGTACAGCAATAATGTTAAAAGCTAATGAATTAAAAATAAATCCATTATTAATGATTAAAAATAATTTTTTAGAACATAAAATAATTTTTCAAAAATTTAGTATTTTACATGATATTTATTTTACTACTCATAGTAAAGAGAATTATTATTTTAGTTTACTTCTATTAAATAAAATTAAACTAAAAAAATTATTGATTAAAAAAAAAATTATACAATTTTATGATGTAGATAAAAATTTTTTTTTACCTGATAGATATATAAAAGGTATTTGTCCTTTTTGTAAAGTAAAAAACCAGTATGGTGATCATTGTGAAATATGTAATAATATTTATGATTCTTATAATTTAATTAATCCTATTTCTTTATTATCTAATAAAAAACCTATTTTAAAAAAAACTAAACATCTTTTTTTAAACACTAATTTATTTAAAAATATTTTAGAAAAATGAATTTCATCATGTTATTTACATGATGAAATAAAAAATCAATTGTTATGTTTTTTAAAAAATAAGTTAGTAGATTGAAATATATCGCGTGATAATCCTTATTTTGGTTTTAAAATTCCAAATAAATTTATTAAAAATAAATATTTTTATGTGTGATATGACGCTCTTTTAGGATATATTAGTACTTTTAAATATTTTTGTAATAAAAATAATTTATTTTGTTTTAATGATTTTTGGAATTTAAATAATAATTATGATTTATATCATTTTATTGGTAAAGATATTTTATATTTTCATGGTTTATTATGACCTATAATGTTAGATATTTTAGAATTTAAAAAACCTACAGGTTTAATTGTTCATGGACATGTTTTAATTAATGGTAAAAAAATGTCTAAATCATTAAATAATTTTATTAGTGTTAAAAAATGGTTAAATTTTTTAGATTCTGATAGTTTAAGATATTATTTTGCTACAAAATTATCTTTAAAAAGTTGTGATATTAATTTATGTTGAAAAGATTTTGTGAAAACTATTAATTCAGAAATTGTAAATAAATTTATTAACATACCTTCTAGAATATGTAAATTTATTGAAAATTATTTTAATAATATATTATCTAAAAAAATGTTTGATATTAATTTTTATTATTATTTTGTTAATAAATTTGATTTAATAAATAGTTTTTTTTTAGATTTTAATTATAAAAAAGTATTATATGAAATTAATAATATGATAGATTTATTAAATAAATTTATTAATGATATAAAACCTTGATTATTAGTTAATTCAAAAAAAAATTTAAAAAAATTACATAAAATTTCTACTACTATTATTAATATTTTTAAAATAATTTCTACTTATTTATCTCCAATAATACCAAATTTATTTTGTAAAATTGAAAAATTTTTAAAAATAAAATTAAGTATTAAAAATTTTCATATTCCTATTTTAGATCATAAAATATCTAAATATAAAAAAATGTTTTTACGTATAGATGAATGTATTATAGATGATTTATTTTAAACATGTTATTATAATTTAAATATTTATTTTGATTGGTGTATACATTATATGATTTATTCAATTATTCAAAAATCTATAGAAAAAATTGGTAATAGATTTGATTTAGTTTTAATAGCTTCTTATAGAGCTAGACAAATACAATATTTTTCTAAAAATACTTTTTTAAATAATGTTAAAAATGATAAACCCACTATTTTAGCTTTAAAAGAAATAAAAAATGGTTTAATTGATAAAAGTATGTTAGAAATAATATTTCATAAAAAATTAATATTTTAAATTTTATTTATAATGAAATTTTATCTTGTTGGTGGTGCTGTAAGAGATAAATTATTAGGTTTAAATATTCGAGATAAAGATTGAGTAGTTGTAGGTTCTACATATAAAGAAATGATTAGATTAGGTTTTAAACCTGTGGGTAATTATTTTCCTGTTTTTTTACATCCTATTACAAAAGAAGAATATGCTTTAGCTCGTACAGAAAAAAAAAGTGGATATGGATATAATGGTTTTATTTGTAAATTTTCTAAAAATATTACTTTAAAACAAGATTTATTTCGTAGAGACTTAACTATTAATGCTATAGCTTTAGATAATAAAGGTAATTATTATGATCCTTTTAATGGTATTTTAGATATAAATAATCGTGTTATAAGACATATTTCTATTTTTTTTTCTGATGATCCATTAAGAGTTTTAAGAGTAGCACAATTTTATTCTCGTTTTTTAAAATTTAATTTTACTATTGCATCAAAAACTTTATTATTAATGACAAAAATATCTTTATCTGGAGAATTATTATTTTTAACTCCTGAAAGAATTTGAATAGAAACTAAAAAAGTTTTTAAAAATTTTAATATTTTTTGATATTTTTATATTTTACATAAATGTCAAGCTTTAAAAATAATTTTTCCGGAATTGTGTTTTTTATTTCAAAATAATAAATTATTAAATTATTTTTATTTAATATCTAATAGAATTTTTTTTTTAAAATATGGTATAGAAATAAATTTTGTTTTTTTATGTTTTTTTTTTTATAAAACTATTTTATCAAAAAAATATTTTTTAGATAAAAATTTAATTTTATATAAAGTGAAAAATTTTTGTAAAAGATTATGTATTCCAAAAAAATTTTTTATATTATTTAAATTTTTATATATATTTTTATTAAAAATTTTTTTTTTAAATAAAAAAAATTTTATAAAATCTATAATAGATTTGTTTTATGAGATAGATATATGGCGTAGATCTGATATTTTATCAAATATTTTAAAATTAATTAAAATTTTACAATTATTTCCTTTTAAAAATAAAAATTTATTTTTATTTTTTAATAATTATTTATTAGATATCTTTAATATTACTAATTCTATAAAAAGTAAGTATATTATGAAATTTGGTATTCAAGGAATAAAAATTAGTGAAAAATTATATGATTTACGTTTTAAAAAAATATATTTTTTTTTAAAAAAAAATAATTTATATTAAAATTTTTCATTAATATTTCATTTTGGTTTTATATTTATTTTAATGTTATTTTTACTAATATGTATATTTTTTTTAAATTTTATAAATCCTGTGTATGCTATCATAGCAGCGTTATCTGTACAGAATTTTTTTTTTGTAAAGAATACTTTTTTATTTATTTTTTTTGTTATTTTCTTCATTTTTTTTCTTAATTTTTTATTTGCACTTACTCCTCCTACTATTGCAAGATGATTAATATTAAATGTTTTTAAGGCTTTTATAGATTTATATATTAATATATCTATAATTGATTTTTCTAAAGAGTAACATATATTACATTTAAATTGATGTTGATTAATTTTATTAATATTTTTTTTAATAAAATAATAAATATGTGTTTTTAATCCTGAAAAACTAAAATTAAAATTATTTTTATAAATAATAGGTCTAGGAAATTGTATTTTATTTTTTCCATATCTAGCTAACTGAGATATTTTATATCCTCCAGGATATTTTAATCCTATTAAATTAGCTATTTTATCAAATGCTTCTCCTGCTGAATCATCTAAAGAATATCCTATAATTTTATATTTTCCATATTTTTCAACTATTACTAATAAAGTATGCCCTCCTGATGCAATTAATGATATGAATGGAAATTTAGGTTTATTTTTTATTAACATTATTGACATTATATGACCTTCAATGTGGTTAATAGGTATAGCAGGTATTTTATATATAAATGCTAATGTTTTAGCTACAGTAGCTCCTATTAATAAAGAACTAGATAATCCTGGACCTGCTGTAAATGCTATAGCATTAATATATTTAAATTTTATTTTTGTTTTTTTTAGTGTATCTTTAATTAAAGGAATTATTTTTTTTGAATGATATCTTGAAGCTATAATAGGTACTATTCCTCCATATGGAGAATGTATTTTAGCTTGACTATATGTATTGTTAATTATAATACCTTTTTTATTTTTATATAAACTTATACTAGTTTCATCGCAAGATGTTTCAATACCCAAAATTATCATATATGTTTTTATTTTTATTAATATGTTAATATTATAAATTATATATTTTAATTTGTTAAACAAAATATTTTTATATTGGTAAAATAAATATGCCTTTGATTAAAATAAGAGATAATGAACCTTTTGATGTTGCATTACGTAGATTTAAAAGATCTTGTGAAAAATCTGGTATTTTAACTGAAATTCGTAAAAGAGAATTTTACGAAAAACCTTCTACTAGAAAAAAAAGAGCTAGAGCTTCTGCTATTAAAAGATATATTAAAAGAATATATAGGGAAAAAAATACAAACTTAAATTATAAATTTAAATAGTTAAATATTTTTAAAAATATTTATGAAGTATGTTTCTCGAGATTTTATTAATGAATTGTTATTATTAACTGATATTGTTAAATTAATATCTTCTAAAATTAATCTTTTAAAAATTGGATTGAAATATAAATGTTGTTGTCCTTTTCATAAAGAAAATAATCCTTCATTTATAGTTAATAGAGAACAAAAATTTTTTTATTGTTTTGGTTGTAAAGTTTATGGTAATGCTATAGATTTTTTAATGAAATTTAATAATTTTAGTTTTTTGGATAGTATTAAATTTTTAGCAGATTTTAATGGTATTAAATTAGTTTTTAATAAAAATATTAATTTTAGTAAAAAAAAAATATATAATATTAAAATTTTTTATTTTAAATTAATGAATTTTTTATCCCAATTATATCATAATTTTTTAATTAAAAATAAAGATTTAAATAATATAAAAATTTTTTTTACAAAAAGAAAATTAAATTTTAAGGTAATTAAAAAATTTGTTATTGGTTATTCGTCTCCAAAACTATTAAAATATTTATTAAATTATTTAGGTGAAAAAAATATAAATTTTTTAATAAAATTTGGTCTTTTAGTAAAAGATAAAAATAATAATATTTATGATCGATTAAATAATAGAATTATTTTCCCTATTTTTGATATTTATGGTAGAGTAATAGCTTTTGGAGGTAGATCTATAAATAATAAAAATATTATAAAATATATTAATTCTACTAAAAATATTTTTTTTTCTAAAAAAAAATGTTTATATGGATTAAATTATATTAGAAATATAAAAAAAAAAATAAAGAATATTTTTATTGTAGAAGGATATATAGATGTTATTACTTTACATCAGTTTGGTTTTAAAAATGCTGTTGGTTTATTAGGTAGTTGTATTAATTCAGAACAAATTAAAATTTTATATTTTTATACTAATATTTTAATTTTTTGTTTTGATGGTGATGAAGTAGGTGTAAAATCAATTAAAAAAACTTTAAAATTATTATTATTTTTTGTAAATGAAATTAAAAAATCTTATTTTATTTTTTTACCTAAAGGTTATGATCCTGATTCTTTAATTAAAAAAAAAGGTAAAGAATTTTTTCATAAATATGTTAAGGAAGCTAAATCTATATTTTATGTTTTATTTAAAATTTATTTATTTAAAGATAATATTTTTTTTTATGAAAAAAAAATTTATTCTTTTAAAAAAATTTTATTTTTAATAAATAGAATTAAATCTCCTATAATAAAATTTTTTTTAAATAGAGAATTATGTTTAAAAACTGGTCTAGAAAAAAATAATTTAAATTATTTCGATAATTTAAAATATAAAGAAATTAAATTTAAAAATAATAAATTTATTATAATTATTCGTTATTTAATAAGTTTATTATTAAAAAATCTTTTTTTATCTAAATTAGTAAATATATATGATAATATTTTAAATTTTAGTAAAATTCCTATACTTAATTTATTTTTAAATATCGTTAATTTATGTATTTTAAATAAAATTTTTGTTTTTCATAAAATTTTAACAAAATTTTCTAAAAATTTTATACGTTTTTATTTAGAATATTTATTTTTAAAAAATTATTTTTCTATTGATATTAATGATAAATTATATTTTTTAAATTTTTTAGAAAAATTAAAAATTTTTTTAATAGATTTAAAATTAAATAACATATTTAAAAAAAAAATTTTTTGTGATTTAAATTTAGAAGAGAAAAAAAAAATATGATATTTAATTAAATTAAAAAATTTTAAAAAAAAAATTATTTAGAATTAATTTATTTTTTGGTATATTTGTATGAATAAAAAAAATACATTTTATTTGAAATTTTTAATTAGTAAAGGTAAAGAAAAAGGTTATATTACTTTTTCACAAATACGTAAAAATATATTTACTGATAAAAATTTACAAACATTTCAAATAGAAGAAATAGTAAATATTTTAAGTGATTTAGGTATTCCGGTAATTGAAAATATTTCTGAAGTTAATGAACTTATTTTTAATGAAAATAACAGTTTAGAAGATTCTTCTTTAAATGAAGTAACTGATTCAGTTTTATCAAAAGTAGATACTGATATTGGTAAAACTAATGACCCAGTTAGAATGTATATGAGGGAAATGGGTACTGTAGAATTACTTACTAGAGAAGGAGAAATTAAAATTGCTAAACGTATTGAAAAAGGTATTAATAAAATACAATTTTATTTAGGTAGATTTTTAAAATCTATAGACGATTTTTTAAACCAATATTTTCTTGTTTTAAAAGGTAAATTACGTTTATGTGATTTAATTGTTGGTGTTGTAGGTTATAATATTGATTTTAGTTTATTAAATGATATTGATTTATGAATTGATAATATTAAAAAAAAAGATAATGATTTGTGTTGTATACATTTAAATTTTATAAAAAAAAAATTTAGTTATTTGAATTTTCAGTATAATTTATCAAAAAATTTTATTAAAAAATATAGTATTCATCATCCTTATACTAAATATGAATTAAATAAATTAATTAGTATTTTTATGAGTTTTAAGTTATCTCCTAAACAATTTAATTATTTAGTTTTAAAACATAAAAATATTGTTAGTAATGTTATTTTAATTGAGAAATATATTTTAAATTTATGTGTTAAAAAATGTTTTGTACCTAAAAATATTTTTAATAGTTTTTTTTTAAAATATGGAACAAATAAAAAATGATTAATTAAAATCATTAATATTGAGGATTCTTGATCTTTAAAATTAAAAAAATATTTAAATAAGTTAGAAAATAAGTTAAATGATTTATATTTAATAGAAAAAAAAGTTTGTTTAAATATTTTTCAAATTAAAAAAATTAATAAATATTTATTAAAAAATGAATTTAAAGCTAAGAAAGCTAAAAAAGAAATGGTAGAAGCTAATTTAAGATTAGTTATATCTATAGCTAAAAAATATACTAATAGAGGATTACAATTTTTAGATTTAATACAAGAAGGTAATATAGGATTAATGAAGGCTGTAGATAAATTTGAATATCAGAGGGGATATAAGTTTTCTACTTATGCAACATGATGAATTAGACAAGCTATTACTAGATCAATAGCTGATCAAGCTCGTACTATTAGAATTCCTGTACATATGATAGAAACTATTAATAAATTAAATCGAATATCTAGACAAATATTACAGGAAATTGGTAGAGAACCTACTCCAGAAGAATTATCAAGTAGAATGTCAATTCCTGAAGATAAAATTCGAAAAGTTTTAAAAATAGCAAAAGAACCTATTTCCATGGAAACACCAATAGGTGAAGATGAAGATTTACATTTAGGTGATTTTATTGAAGATTCTTCTTTAGAATTACCTTTAGAATCTGCTACTTCTGAAAGTTTAAAATCGGTAACTAATGATATTTTATCTAGTTTAACACCACGAGAAGCAAAAGTTTTAAGAATGCGTTTTGGTATAGATATGAATAGTGATCATACTTTAGAAGAAGTTGGTAGACAATTTGATGTTACTAGAGAACGTATTAGACAAATTGAAGCTAAAGCTTTACGTAAATTACGTCATCCTAGTAGATCAGAGATTTTACGTAGTTTTTTAGATGATTAATATAAACTTTTATTTTAATTTATAATATTTTTATGGAAAAATTTAATGAATTTGATATTAAAAAAGAAATGTCTGATTGTGTATGTGTTTTTAAAAAAAATATTAATAGATATATAGGTAATATAAATACTGAAATTATTTCTCGTTTATTAGTTGATTACTATGGTAATAAAGTTTTTTTATATAAATTATCTAGAATAACTATAGAAAATTTTAATTCTTTGCGTATATCTTTATTTGATGCTTCTATTAAAAATAATGTTAAAAAAAGTATTTTTTTATCTAAATTAGATTTAAATATTACTGATAGTGGAAAAGATTTAATAGTTTATTTACCATTATTGACTGAAGAAAGAAAAAAAAAAATTTTGAAATTATTAAAAAACGATATGGAATTAGCTAAAATATTAATTAGAAATATAAGAAGAAAATTTAAGAATAAATTTAAATTATTTGTGAAAAATGGATCTTTTAGTAAAGATGAAGAAAAAAATATTAATATTAAATTGCAAAAAAATACTGATTTTTATATAAAGGAAATTAAAAATATTTTTTTAAATAGAAAAAAACAGTTATTTTTAAATTAATTTTAAATTCGATTTTTAGTTTTTTTATGAAAAATAAAATTTATCATATAGCTATAATAATGGATGGAAATAGAAGATGAGCAGAAAAAAGAGGTAAACCTAAAATTATAGGTCATAAATATGGTGTTTTATCTTTAAAAAAAATAATTAATTTTGCAATTAATTATAAATTAAATATTCTTACTTTATATGCTTTTAGTATTGAAAATTGATCTAGACCTTTTTTAGAAGTTATAGGTTTAATGAGATTATTTATTTTTTCTATTAAAAATGTTATGTATGAATTACATGAAAAAAATGTTTGTGTAAATATTATTGGTAATAAAGATAAATTACCTAAAAAATTAGTTTTTTATATTAAAAAAATAGAATTTCTTACTAAGAATAATAAAGGATTAAAATTAAATATAGCTATAAATTATAGTGGTAAATGGGATTTTATATGTTGTGTAAAAAAAATATCTTATCAAGTTAAAAATAAATTAATTAATATTAATCAAATAAATGAAAATATTGTTAATCAAAATTTATGTTTAAATCATTTACCAGATATAGATTTATTAATTAGAACAGGTGGAGAAAAAAGAATAAGTAATTTTTTTTTATGAAAAATAGCATATACAGAATTATTTTTTACAAATATATTATGACCTGATTTTAGTTGTAATGATTTTTTAAAAATTTTAAATGATTTTTTGAAACGTAAAAGAAGATTTGGAGGAAATATTTCTTTGTAATTTCTTATTTATAATCAGAAAATATTTTTTTTTGATATTTTAAATATTTTATAGATATATAAAAAATATACAGTGTATTCTTTATATTTTTAAAATTATAAATTAAAATTATTATTTTTATTATGATTAAATTAATTTATATATAAATGTTTATAATTAAGTTTTTTTATAAAAATATAAATATTTTTTTTATATTATTTAATACTTATTTTTTTATGTAAAGTTATGATAATATTTAATTATTGTTAAATTTTTAGTTATTTTTATATTTAAATATATGTTTAAAAATGGTTTAAAATGAAAAATTTATTTTTGTTATTTTTTCTTTGTTTTTTTTGAGTAAAATCATTTGGTATACAAAAATTTTTTTTAAAAGATTTTTTTTGAAATATTAAAAATAAGTCTAATATATTTCTATATAATAAAATTTTATTTAATAAATATGGAAATTGAGTATCTGAAAAAAATATTAATAATATTATTAATATTTTACATAAAATTAAATATTTTAAAAATATTAAAATTTATAAAATAAATAATAAAATATTTGTATATTTATATTATCAACCACTTATATATAAAATTTCTCTTAAAGGTAATAGTATATTTAATAGTTATGAAATATTCAGTATTTTAAATAAATTTAATATTAAAAAAAATGTTTTTTTAAATTATTATTCAATTTTAAAGGCTAAAAATTTTATTATAAAAAAATATAAAAAAATAGGTAAATATAATATTAAAATTAGTTTTTGAAATTTTATTTTTAAAAACAAGTATTGTATATTAAAAATTAATTTTAATGAAAATAAATATTTTAAAGTTAGAAAATTGTTTTTTCAAAATAATTACGTTTTATTTAATAAAAAATCTTTATTTTCTATTAATAGAAAATATTTTTATAATAAAATGATAAGTGTTTCTTCATATTTTAATTTTCAAGATTTAATTTCAGATTTAAATATAATAAAAAAAAAATATTTTAATTATGGTTATTTAGATTTTAATTTTTATAAAATTAAATTTATTTTTTTAAATAATAATATTATCGATATTAAAATTTATATATATGAGGGAGAAAGATATAAAATATTTGATATATTACTATATAATTATGATATAAAATTTTATAGTTTATTAAATAAAATTAAATATAAATTTTTTCATGAAAATATATATTATAAATATGATATATTAAAAAATATTTTTTTAAATATAAAAAATATTTTTCAAGAAAGAGGTTTTTTAAACGTAAATATTAATTTAGATTATCAAAAAATTAATAGTAATAAAATTATTATTTTTTTATATATTGATTCAGGTAAAATTTTTTATATAAATAAAATTTTTTTAAAAAATATAGATGCATATGAAAAAAAAATATTATATAAAAATAATATACCTAAAATTGAAAATTGTTTGTATAACGAATATTTAATTAATTTAGGTAAATTTAATTTAGAAAAAACTAATTTTTTTACTTCTATTTTATTAAAAAAAAAATTTTTGAATTTAAATAAATTAAATATTATTTATTTTTTAAAACAAAATTATGATAATAAATTAAATTTTAGAATTAATTACGGTAGGTATAATAGTTTAAATTATGAATTTAGTTTATTTAGAAAAAATTTCTTGTATTTGGGAAATAATTTTTTTTTAAAAAGTATAAAAACTAAATTTAATCATTATAATGAATTTTCTTTAAAGAATTCTATTAATTATTATAATAATGTTCATATAAAACATAAAATATTTTATGATTATATGTATAATAATAAATTATATAATTATTTAAATTTTAGTTGTGGTTACAAAAGTAATATTTTATGAAAAATAAATAATTTATTTAAATATAAATTTGGTATAAATTATATATATAATAATTTACATATAATCAAAAATAATTATTCTATAATTAAATATATAAAATCTATAAATAAAAATATATTAAATAATAAGTATTTTTTAATTAATGATTTTTTAATTACAAATAATTTTATTATTAATAAATTAAATAATATTATTTTACCTCAATATGGTTATTATATAAATTTAAGTAATAAATTTACATTTTTAGGTTCAAATAATAATTTTTATAAAACTAATATTTCTTGATATAAATATTTTCCTTTAACTTACGATTATAACTGAATATTTTTTTTACATAATTATATTGGTTATGGGAATGGTTTTTTAGGTAAACTATTACCTTTTTATGAAAATTTTAATTTTTTAGAAAATAATTATTTACGTGTTTTTAATCATAATATACAAATTAATAATTTTAATTTAGATTCTAGTAAAATTAATAATTTTGAAGGTAATTTGGCTTTTTTTTTTACTAATGAATTAATTTTTCCTAATAAATATTTTTTAAGTAACTATTATTCTCAATATTTACGTACTTCTTTATTTTTAGACAGTGGTTTTATTATAAATACAAATAATTTAAGTAAATTAAATATTTTTAAAAATAATCATATCAAGGATATACTAAAAATATCTACTGGTATTTCATTAAAATTTGTTACTTCTATAGGTACTATAAATATGTCTTATGGTTTTCCATTACTATATAATAGTAATGATGAAATTAATCATTTTCAATTTAATATTGGTAATTCTATTTAATTATTTTGGGTAAAAATATGAAAAAAAAAATTATTTTATTCTTTTCTATATGTTTTTTTTTAAATTCTTTAATTTTTGCTAATTATAAATTAGCTGTTTTAGATTTTGATAAAATTTTTAAAAATTCTGTACAATATCAAAAAATTATTTATTCTATAAATTATGATTTATATCAAAAATATTTAGTATTAAATCACAAGATTAATAATTTAATTAAAGAAAAAAATAGAAATAAATATTTTTTATATAATACTAATAAATTTAAAGAGAAAGAAAATTATTTTAAAAATGAAACAAAAAATATATTTCATAAAATTATTAAATTAGAAAAATATATAAATGATAAAAATATTAGTATACATAATTTTTTTATATTAAAAATTAAAAAAATTATAAGTTCTTTAATAAAAAATAATAAATATGATATTATTTTTGATAGTAATTCTATTTTTTATTATAATAAAAATATTTCTGATATAACTAATATTATTATAAAGAAAATAAGTTAATTTTTTTATCAATTATTTTATAATTATGTTTGAACCTAAATTTATACATTTAAATATTCATAGTGATTATTCTATAAAAGATGGTTTATGTAAAATAGATAATATAATTAAAAAATCTATAGAATTTAATATGCCTAGTGTTTCTTTAACTGATTTTTTTAGTTTAGCGGCAATTATAAAATTTATAAATTTATCATATAATAGTGGAATTAAACCGATAGTAGGTTCTGATATTTGCGTTTTTTATAAAGGATATATATATAATATTACTTTATTAATAATGAATAATTTAGGTTATAGTAATTTATCTAAATTAATTTCTTTATCATATAAAAATAAATATAAAAATAATAAATTATGTATTGATTATTCTTGATTATTAAAATTTAATGATGGTTTAATATTTTTATTTTATATTGATTATGGTTTTATAAATAATAGAAATTTTATTAATTATGATTTTTTAATTTTAGAACAATATATTTTACTTTTAAAAAAATATATTAAAGATAGATTATATATACAAATATTTAAAATTAATTCTTTAAATGAAGATAAATATCTAAATATTATTATTAAAATATCTAATTTTTATAAATTACCTTTAGTAGCTACAAATAAAGTTATTTTTTTCGATAAAGATGATTTTTATATACATAAAATTAGATCAGCTATATATTATAGTTGTACTTTAAATAAAGTTGATGTATTTTTAAATTATACTGAACAGCAATATTTTAAAAATGAGGATGAAATGTGTAAATTATTTACACATATTCCAGAAGCTTTATTTAATACTGTTCAAGTAGCCAAAAGATGTAATTTTTATTTTAAAAAAAAAAATTTTTTTTTACCAAAATTTCCTTTTTGTAAAGAAAAATCTAATATTTTTTTAAAAAAAATAGTATATAAAGGTTTTAATGAAAGATTAGATTTTAGTAAAAATAAAAAATTAAAAAAAAAATATTTAACTCGTATTAAAAAAGAATTAGATATAATAAATACTTTAAAAATTTCAGATTATTTTTTAATAGTTATGGAATTTGTAAAATGATCTAAATTACATAATGTATGAGTAGGACCAGGTAGAGGTTCAGGTGCAGGTTCTTTAGTAGCTTACTTATTATATATTACAGAAATTGATCCATTAAAATTTGATTTAATTTTTGAAAGATTTTTAAATTTAGAAAGAATTTCTATGGCTGATTTTGATATAGATTTTTGTATGGATAAGAGAGATAAAGTTTTAGCTCATATAGAAAATATTTATGGATGTAATTGTGTAGCACAAATTGTTACGTTTAATACTTTAACAGCTAGATCTGTTTTAAGAGATGTAGGGAGAGTTTTAGGTTATTCTTATAGTTTTATTGATTATTTAGCTAAATTAATACCTTTTGATATTAATATTACATTGAAAAAAGCTCTTTTACAAGAATATAAATTATTCGATATATATAATACTGATATAGAAGTAAAAAAAATAATAGATATTTCTTGTCGTTTAGAAGGAATTATAAAGGGAATTGGTAAACATGCTGGAGGAATAGTTATATCACCTAATGAAATATATAATTATTGTCCTGTATATTATGATGAAGAATCTAAAAGATTCGTTACTCAATTAGATAAAAATGATATTGAATATATAGGTTTAGTTAAATTTGATTTATTAGGTTTAAGAACTTTGACAGTTATTTATAATTCAGTAAAAATGATTTCTAATAAATTAGGTTATAATTTTAATATTAATAAAATACCTTTAGATGATAAATATAGTTTTAAGTTATTAAAAGATGCTAAAACTACTGCTGTTTTTCAATTAGAATCTATAGGTATGAAAGATTTAATAAAACGTTTAAAACCTAATAATTTTAATGATATAATTGCTTTATTAGCTTTATTTAGACCTGGTCCTTTACAAACTGGTATGGTAGATAATTTTATTAATCGTAAAAATGGTAAAGAAAAAATTTATTATCCTGATAGTAAATGACAACATAAATTATTGATACCTGTATTAAAATGTACATATGGTATAATTTTATATCAAGAACAAGTTATGCAAATTGCTCAAGTTCTAGCTAATTATAATCTAGCTTTAGCTGATTCTTTAAGAATGTCTATGAGTAAAAAAGATTATAATAAAATGAAATTACATAGAAAAATTTTTAAGAAAGGTTCTATATTATTGGGTATTAATTCTAATTTATCTATGAAAATATTTTCATTAATGGAAAATTTTTCTAGTTATGGTTTTAATAAATCTCATTCTGTTGCTTATGCATTTTTAGCTTATCAAACTTTATGGTTAAAAACTCATTTTACTGCTGAATATATGGCATCTTTTATGAATGCTGATATTGATAATATTCAAAAAATTTCATTAATTATTAATGAATCAAAAAAGATGAATATTAAGATTATTTCTCCTAATATTAATGTTAGTATATATTATTTTAGTATAAATAATAAAAATGAATTAATCTATGGTTTAGGTGCTATAAAAGGGGTAGGGAAAAGTTCTATAAATTTAATTATTAATTTACGTAAAAAATACGGTTTATTTAAAGATTTTTTTAGTTTTTGTATTTTAACTTTTTCTAATAAAATTTCTAGATTAGTATTAGAAAAATTAATTTATTCTGGTGCTTTTGATTTATTTGGTATAGATCGTTCTATTTTAATAAAATATCTTGGAGAGATATTAAAATTATCTAAATTTAAAAATCAAGAATTTTTTTGTAAACAACTTACTTTATTTAAAAATAAAAATATTAATGAATTAATTTTATACAAAAAAATTAAAGCAATATCTATTCCTATATGAAATAAAGAATTTTTATTAAATAAAGAAAAAGAGGTATTAGGTTTATATATTACTGATCATCCTATAAATAAATATATTTTCAGTATTATGAATGAATATAAATATATTTATAGAATAAAAAATTTATATTTTTTAAAAGTTAAAAAAAATATTAGTGTTTTTGGTTTAATAAATAATATTAAATTTTTATTTACAAAAAATTATAGTCGTATATGTATTTTAAATATTGATGATGGTACAGGTAGTTTAGAATTAATATTGTTTAAAGATATATATATAAAATATTCTAGTTTATTAGAATTAAATAAAATTATTGTTGTATGAGGTTTACTTAAATTTGGTTCTAATAAATATCATATTTCTTTATTAGTAAAGAAAATAAAATTAATTAGAGGAGAAAATTAAATGTCAAGAATTTGTTTTATTACAAAAAAAAAACCTTTATTTGGTCATAGAAGATCTTTTGCTATGAATTTTAGTAAAAGAAAATTTTTACCTAATTTACATAATCGTCGTATTTGAATCAAAGAAAAAAAAAAGTTTATTAGATTAAAAATAAGTACTAAAGCTATTAGAATTATTGATAAAATAGGTATAAATAAATTTTTAAAAAAATAATTAACAAACATAAATATATAAATATATGTCAAGAAATAAAAGAATTAAAATTAAATTAGTTTCTTCTTCTGGAAGTAAACATTTTTATACTTCTACAAAAAATAAAATTAATTGTAAAAAAAAAATTTCTATTAAAAAATATGATCCTATATTTAAAAAACACTATATCTACAATGAATTTAAAATATAGTTTTTTTTTAAAATAAAACTTTGTATTTTTTTAATGTTTTTCTAGATATTTTTTTAATTATATATTTTTTATTTACTAATATCTTGTTTTTATTATTAATTAATAAAATAATATATTTTTTATCTTTTAATTTTATTATTTTTCCTATTATTCCTCCTTTAATTAAAATTTCGTCGTTTGTTTTTAAATTATTTATAATATCTTTTTTTTTATTTTTTTTTTTTATATATGGGTATACTACAGTACCATAAAATAGTATTACAAAGAGTAATATTATACTTGTATTTAAATAAAAATTAAATTTTCAATCCATATTTTTTATATTTTTTTATAATTATTTTTTAAAAATTCACATATACCTTTATAATTAGGCGTAATACCTTCATCTCCCGGAACCCATTGTGCTTGACATACTTTTTTACTTGTTGCATTAAAATTTATTGCATCTATTAATCTAATAATTTCATCTATATTTCTACCTAAAGGTAAATCATTTATAGATTGATGTCTAATAATTTTATTTTTATCGATTATAAATGTTGCTCTTAATGATGTTCCTGTATCTTTATGTTCTACTTTATAAATTTTTTGTATTTTTCTTTTTATATCTGATATTATATTAAAATTAAGTTTACCTATACCACCATTACTAATTGGTGTATTTTTTCATGCTATATGTGTATATACTGAATCTATAGATACTCCTATTAATTTTACTTTTCTTTTTGAAAATTCTTTATATCTATTATTAAATGCTAATATTTCTGATGGACAAACGAATGTAAAGTCTAATGGTCAAAAAAACAGTACTGTATTTTTATTATTAATTTTTTCTCAAAAATTTATTTTTATAATTTTATTTTTTTTATTTACTCCTTGTGCATTAAAATCAGGAGCTATTTTATTTACTAACATTTATTTTCTCTTAGTTTATGTTTATATTTATAATGTATAATATATCATTATTAATGTAAATTGGTAATATAAAAAAATAATTTTATGTATGTTAATAAATTTATTGTTGTAGAAGGTATAGATGGTTCTGGTAAATCTACTTTATGTAGTTTTTTAGTTAAAATTTTATATTCTCTGGGTATTAAAAAAGTTTTATTAGTAAGAGATCCTGGAGGTAATAATTTTTCTGAAAAAATACGTGATTTAATATTTTCAAAAAATGTTGATTATTCTATGATATCAAAAAAATCTATATTACTTATGATATATGCGTCTCGTGTTCAATTAATTGAAAAAACAATTCTTCCAGCTATTAATTCAGGATATTATGTAATATCTGATAGATTTTATGTAAGTACATTAGCTTATCAAGGATGTGGTTGAAATATAGAGAAAAAAATTATTTTATTATTAAATAAAAAATTTATTAATTTTTATCCTCATTTAACTTTTTATTTAAATATTTCTCCATTAATAGCTATACAACGTTTATTAAAATTTAAAAATCTTGATTTTATTGAGTCTCAAGGTATAAGTTTTTTATATAAAATTAATTTTTTTTATAAAAATTATTTTAGTAATCTATCTAATATTATAGAATTAAATGGTAATTTATGTAAAAAAAAAATATTTTTAGAATTAAAAAATAAATTATTTTTATGATTAAACAAAAAATGTATCCATGATTAAATGATTTATATAATAAAATAATTAATTCTAAATTAATGTTATGTCAAAATTGTAATTTTTTAATATACTATCCATGTAATTTAGGTATAAATTATTTAGTATTAAAATTAGTAAAATGAATTTTATGTTTAAAAAAAAATAATAATATTTGTAATAATTGTATTAATTGTAGTTTAATTGATAATTATAGTCATCCTAATTTTGTTATAGTAAAAAATAAAAATTTAAATATTTTTTTTATTAAAAAAATTATTTTTTTTTTAAATAAAAGTTTATATTTTAGTTTTTTTAAAATCATTTATTTTATTGATTTTAACTTTAATAATCCTTTTATTTTTAATTATTTATTAAAATTAATGGAAGAACCAGATTATAAATTAATATTGATATTTTCATGTTTAAATTCTAATTATGTTCCTTTAACTTTTTTAAGTAGATGTCATAGATATAATTTATTAATTCCTAAAGAATTATATACATATAAATGAATAAGTAATAAATTAAATTTTAGTAAAAAAAATATATTAACTTCTATTCGTTTAAATTTTAATTCACCATTAGATGCTTTAGCATTTTTGAAAAAAAAATGATCTTTTAGAATTAAAATATTAAATATGATTAAAAATATTTTTTTAATAGATGTTATCAATATTATTGATATATTAAGTAATTATTTAATAGATTTTAATTTATATATTTTATATACTTTTTTTTTTGATTCTATGAATTATAAATATACAAATAAAATATATAATTTAGATTCTGTTGATATTTTAAAAAAAATTAATAAATATATATGTATTAAAAATATAAATTTAATAATAAAAAAAATATTTTTTTGTATTAATAAAATTAAAAGTAATTTAAATTTTAATAAAAAAATTTTAATTTATGATTTATCTTATAATATATATAATTTAATTCATCTAAATAAATAAAACTATGTTAATTGATACTCATTGTCATCTTGATCTTTTGAATTATAAAAAAAAATTTAAGAATATTGAAGAATTATTATATTTATGTAAAAAAAATAAATTTTTATATTTATTAACTGTTTCAATTAATTTAAAAAATTTTTTTAATATATTTAGCAGAGTATCTTATATAGATATAATTAAATTATCTTGTGGTATACATCCTTATTATACTAAAAATATAAATAAAAATGATTTTTTAGATTTAGAAAAATTTATTTCTTATAATAAAATTATAGCAGTAGGTGAAACCGGTTTAGATTATGAGATTAAACTTAATAAAGAAGATAAAAAAAAACAAATTGATATGTTTTTTTATCATTTATATCTTTCTTTAAAATATAAGAAACCTTGTATAATACATTCTCGAAATTGTTATAAAGATACTTTAAATATAATTAAAAAATTTGATATAAGTAGTTGTGGTGCTGTTATACATTGTTATAGTTATTATAATAAAAAAATTTTATCTTATTTTTTAGATCTTGGTTTATATATATCTTTTTCTGGTTTAATAACTTTTAAAAATAATTTTTTATTACAAAGTATTGTAAAATATATTCCTTTAAATAGATTATTAGTAGAAACTGATTCTCCTTATTTAAGTCCTGTTCCTTATAGAGGTGTAAATAATAATCCTTTAAAAATTATTTTTATATTTAAAAAAATTGCTGAATTAAAAAAAATTAGTTTTTATAAAGTTATTCAATATAATATGAAAAATTTTATAAATTTATTTAAGTTTAAATAAATTTTTTTTTTTAATCATAAAAACTTGATGTGTTTTATTTTTAAATTTTATTCAATGAAATTTAATTAATTTATTTTTTCTTATAATTTTTTTTTTTTGATGTCCTGTTTCACATATTAAATAACCTTTATTATTTAAATATTTATATGATTTATTAATAATTTGTTGAATTAAAAAAGTACCTTTTTTTTTACTTACTAAAGCTATTTTAGGTTCATAATGATATTCTTTTGGTAAATATTTTATTTCTTTTTTATTTATATATGGTGGATTACTAATTATAAGATCATATTTTTTATTTATTTTTTTAAATAAATTAGATTTTATTAATTTTATTTGATTATTTTTTTTGTGTATTAAAATATTTCTTTTTGCTATTTTTAAAGCTTTTTTAGATATATCTATTGCATCTATTTTAGATTTTGGAAAAATATATGCACAAGAAATAGCTATACATCCACTACCAGTACATAAATCTAATATTTTTTTAGGATAATATTTTTTTTTAATAAAAGAAAATTTTTTTTTTATTATTTCAGATATTGGTGATCTAGGTATTAATGCACCATAATTAATATAGAATTTTCTATTGCAAAATCAAATATTTTTAGTAATATAAGCTATAGGAATTTTTTTTTTAATTCTTAGTTTAGCGAGTTTAATAATTTTATTTCTCTTTTTATTATTTATTTTAATAAATTTAGTTTTATTAAATTTATTTGTTATATTTATTTTTAATATTGAATATATAAGATGTATAGCTTCCGTATATGAATTATATGTGCCGTGACCAAAATATATATTTTTATTTTTAAATAAATTACTACAATATTTAACTAAATTTCATAAAAATAATTTATTTTTCATATTTATATAATATAATAAAGTGTATATAATTACTAATTATTGTTGCGGAAGTGGCGAAATTGGTAGACGCACTAGAATTAGGATCTAGTACTTTATGTATACGAGTTCAAATCTCGTCTTCCGTATTTTTCGGGGTATAGCCAAGCGGTTAAGGCATCGGGTTTTGATCCCGAGATCCCAGGTTCAAGTCCTGGTACCCCAGTATAAATAATGGCTACGTAGCTCAGTTGGTAAGAGCACAGCACTCATAACGCTGAGGTCACAGGTTCAATTCCTGTCGTAGCTATATTTTTTTTGATTTATAAATAAATTTTTATTAAATATTTATGCACAAAAAAGTATATATAAAAACTTGGGGTTGTCAAATGAATCATTATGATTCAAATAAAATTAAATTTTATTTGCATTATAATAACTATATTATAGTTAATTCTTTATTAGATGTTAATATAATTATATTAAATACTTGTTCAGTAAGACAAAAAGCTCAAGATAAGTTATTTTTTTTTTTAGATAGAATTAAAGATATTAAAAAAAAAAATAATGACATAATTGTTGCTGTTGGAGGATGTGTTTCAGTACAAGAAAAAGAAAATATATTTTTACGTAGTAATATAGTTGATATAGTTTTTGGACCTCAAACTTTACATAAAATTGTTGATTTTATTTCAAAATTTGAAAAAGATAAAAAAAAAATTATTGATGTGGAATTTTCAAATATTGAAAAAGATAAAGATTTTTCAATAGATTTTAATACTAATTTAAATAGAAGATCTTTATCTTATGTTTCTATTATGGAAGGTTGTAATAAATGTTGTGCTTATTGTATTGTTCCTTTTACTAGAGGTAAAGAAATTAGTAGATTACCAGAAAATATTATTTCTGAAATATGTAGATTATCTTTATATGGTATTTCAGAAGTAAATTTATTAGGACAAAATGTTAATGCTTATTGTAGTGTTTTTAAAAATAATAAAAAATGTAATTTTTCTGATTTATTAAAATTAATTTCTAAAATTAAAGGTATTAAAAGAATTAGATTTACAACAAGTCATCCTAATAATTTTACAGATGAATTAATTAATACTTATAGTAAAATTAATAAAATAGTTAATTTTTTACATTTACCTATTCAAAGTGGTTCAAATAGAATTTTAAAATTAATGCGTAGAAATTATACTGTTAAATATTATAAAGAATTAATTAAAAAAATTTTATTTATTAGAAAGAATATGATTTTTGCTTCAGATTTTATAGTTGGTTTTCCTACTGAAAATAAAAAAGATTTTAAATTAACTTTAGATTTAATATCAGAAATTAAATTTGATAATAGTTTTGTTTTTATATATTCTCCTAGACCTAATACTATATCATCTAAAATGTTAGATAATATTAGTATAGAAGAAAAAAAATATAGATTAAATAAAATTAATAATTTGCTGTATTTAAATTCTATTTATTGACTTAATAAAATGTTATATTCTACACAAACTGTGTTAGTAGAAAATATTTCTAATAAAAATTTAGGTTTTTATTATGGATATACTGAAAATAATAAAATTATTTATTTTAAAGGTAATAAAGAATTATTAGGTCAATTAGTTAATATAAAAATAATAAAATTATATAAAAATTCTTTATACGGAACTTTAATTTAAAAATGAAAAAAAAATATTTCTCTTTTTTTTTAAAAACTAAATATAGTTTAATAAAACCTAAAACTAAAATGCAATTTTATTATGTTAAAAATATTTTAAATAAAACTATTACTTTTGGTATAGGTGTATCTGGTACTGGTAAAACTTATTTAGCAACTGCAACTGCTATAGATTTTTTAAAAAGAAAAAAAATTTATAGAATAATTTTAGCTAGACCTATTGTAGAAGCGGGGGAAAAATTAGGTTATTTACCAGGAAATTTTAATCAAAAAATAAATCCTTATTTATGTCCAATATATGATGTTTTATTTGAAATATTAGGACCACATTTTAATGAAAAATATATTTCTCATAATATTATTGAAGTAGTTCCTTTGGCATATATGCGAGGTAGAACATTTAATGATTCTTTTATAATATTAGATGAAGCACAAAATACTACTATTACCCAAATGAAAATGTTTTTAACTCGTTTAGGTTTTAATTCTAAAGCAGTTATTAATGGAGATATATCTCAAATAGATTTACCTAATAAATCTATTTCTGGGTTAAAACATGCTATTAATATATGTAAAAATCTTCATGATGTAGGTATTACTTATTTTAGTATTAAAGATATAATGCGTTCTTCAATTGTAGCTAATATAATTAAGGCTTATGATAATAAATAATAAATTATTAGTATTAAATTATTTAAAAATTATTTATAATTGTAGTGATTGTTTTTTTTTACCTCAAAAAATTTTTTTTTATAAATGATTATCAAAATCGTATATTTATTTTAATATTAAAAAAAAAACTACTATAGTTTTAGTAAATAAAAATTATATTTTATACTTAAATAGTAAGTTTAGAAATAAATATTATGTTACTGATATATTATCTTTTCCTTTTAAATTGAATATTTATATTAAAAATTTTAAAAATAATTATTTAGGAGATATTATTATTTGTCCTTTAGTAGTTTTAGAACGCTCTTTAAAAAATAGTATTAATTATTTTTTTTATTTTTCTTATTTAGTTATACATGGTTTATTACATATTTTAGGTTTTGAGCATGATGGATATTTAAATTTTAAAATTATGAGAAATTTAGAATATTTATTTTTATTTGAAGTAAAAAAAATTTATTTTTATGAACATTTATTAATTAATAAATTTTATGAGTAGTTATAATTCTTTAAAAACATTTAATACTTTTAATCTTGATGTAAAATTTAATATTTTATATATATTAGATAATTTTAGAGATTTAAAAAGAATATCTTTTAATAGTTTTAAAAAAAAAGAATATATTTTAATTTTAGGTTGTGGTAGTAATATATTATTTTTAAATGATTTTTATGGTACTATTATAATTAATAGAATTAAAGGTATTAAAATTAGACAAAATAATAATTATTGATTTTTAGATATATATTCAGGAGAATTATGAACAGATTTAGTTAATTTTACTCTTTATAATGGTATATATGGTTTAGAAAATTTATCTTTTATACCTGGTTCTGTAGGTGCTGCTGTTGTTAATAATATTGGAGCTTATGGTTTAGAAATTAAAGATTTTTTTAGTTATGCAAAAATATTGGATTGTTATACAGGTAGAATATTTTTTTTAAAAAAAAAGGATTTATATTTTTCTTATAGAAATAGTATTTTTAAAAATTTCCTTCATAATCGTTTTATAATAATTAAGGTAGGTTTAGTAATTAAAAAATTATGAAAACCTTGTTTTTTATATAGAGATTTATTAAATTTTTTCGATCCTTCAGATACTAGTATTACAGCAGAAGATATATATACTAGAATTTTAAAAATTAGAAATAGTAAAATACCCAATCCAAATGTGTTAGGTAATGTTGGAAGTATATTTAAAAATCCTATAGTAAATACTTTATATTACCAATATATAAAAAATATATATTTTCCTTCTTTAGATTATATTGATATTAATATAATAAAAGGTAAAAAAAAAATTCCTGCAGCTTTATTAATTGATATATGTGGTTTAAAAGGTTATACTATTGGATGAGCAAAAGTGTATCAAAAACAACCATTAATTATTGTTAATTTAGGTGATGCATTACCAAAACATATTTATTCTTTAATTTTATATGTTAGAAAAAAGATATTTGAGAAATTTAATATTTTTTTAGAACTCGAAATTAAAGTTATTGATTATTTTTCTTTAATTAAAAAAAATAATCTTTTTAAGATCTAGTTTATTAATTTTTTTTTAAATATTGATGAATATTTATTTAGTAAATTCAAAAGAAATATATTTTTTTATATTATTGTTATTAGTTTTAATATATATAAATAATTTTATTTTTTGCAATATTTGTTTTTTAATTATATATATATTAAATATATTTTATTCTTTTTTATGTTTTTTTTTATTTAAATCGACTAATTTAGGTAGAAAAATTTTTTTATATTTTCTAAAATCTAAATTAGAAATTACTAAAATTTTTTGACCTTCTAAATATGAAGTAATTAGTACAGTTTTAGTAGTTTTTATTTTAAGTTTTTTAATTTCCATTATAATATGAATATTTGATAATTTTTTATTATATATAATTTCTATTATTTTAAATCTGAGGTTTAACTAAAATATGATAGATAATAAAAAAAAAAAATGATATGTAATACAAGTTTTTTCTAGTTTTGAGAAAAAAGCTATTAATTATTTAAAAGATCATATTAGATTATATGGTTTAAAAGATGATTTTGGAGATATTTTAATTCCTACGGAAGAGGTAATAGAAGTAAAAAAAGGTGTACGTAAAAAGAGTGAGCGTAAATTTTATCCAGGATATTTTTTAATTAATATGGTTATGAATGATAAAAATTGATATTTAATTCGTAATGTTCCTAAAATTATTGGTTTTATAGGTGGTAATTTAGGTCATCCATGTCCTATTAGTGATAAAGAAGTTAAGCTCATAAAAAATAAATTACAAAAAATTAGTGGTAAACCCAGACCTAAAATATTATTTGATTATGGAGAATTAGTTAGAGTTAATAGTGGTCCTTTTTCAGATTTTAATGGTACAGTAGAAGAGGTAGATTATGATAAAAATCGTTTAAAAGTTTCTGTATTAATTTTTGGTAGATCTACTCCTGTAGAACTAGATTTTTCGCAGGTAGAAAAAAATAATTAAAATTATTAATTTTATTTCAAAAAAATGTCTAAAAAAATACAATTTTATATTAAATTACAAGTTTTATCTGGTATGGCTAATCCTAGTCCTCCTGTAGGTCCTATATTAGGTCAAAAAGGAGTTAATATTATAAATTTTTGTAAATTATTTAACGAAAGAACTAGTTCTTTAGATAAAGGTATACCTGTACCTGTAATAATAACTGTTTATTCTGATCGTAGTTTTAGTTTTATTACTAAAACTCCTCCAGTTTCTTATCTTATAAAAAAAGAAGTTTCTCTGAAATCTGGTTCTAATAAACCGGGTCATAATATAGTTGGTTATATTACTCAACAATCTATATTAAATATAGCTAAAATTAAATCTTCTGATGTATTAAATTCTAGTTTAGAATCAATATCCAGTTCAATTATAGGTACTGCTCGTTCTATGGGGGTTTTAATTAAAAATTAGTTAAAAAATTTAATATGAATATTAATAAATTTTATTTTAATAAAGATGATTTAATAAAAATATTTGAAAATATTAAAAAAAAATCTAAATTTAATTTTATTGAATCTGTAGATATAGCTATTAATTTATCTATAGATACTAAAGATATAAATCAAACTATTAAAGGTAATGTTTTATTACCTCATAATTTTGGTAAAACTAAAAAAGTAATAGTTTTTGCTCCTAAATCTAAAGAAAAAATTTCTTATTCTGCTGGTGCTTTTTTTGTAGGTATGGAAAATTTATTTGATAAAGTTAAAAATAATACCATTAAATATGATGTAGTTTTATCTACTTTAGATTCTATGAAATTAGTTAGTAAATTAGGTCAAATTTTAGGTCCTAAAGGTTTAATGCCTAATTTAAAATTAGGTACTATTACTGATGATTTAAAAAATAGTATCTCAAAATTTGTTAAAGGGAAAATAATTTATAAAAATGATAAATTTGGCATTATACATAGTACAATTGGTAAATTAAATTTTACTAGTAACCAATTATTAGATAATTTTATTTGTTTTATTAATTCAATTATATCTAATAAACCTAAGCAATTAAAAAATATGTTTTTTTTGAAGAAAATTTTTATTTCTAGTACTATGGGTAAATCTTTTTTGGTTAATTTAAATTAATTGGAGGAAATAAGTGTTAAGAGTAGATAAGAAAAAATTTGTTTATAAAATTAAAAAAAAATTAAATAAATCTTTATCTATAGTTATATTAAGTTTTAATACATTATCATCAAATGCATTAAACTTATTTCGTAGGGATATAAAAAAAAATGATGCTAATTTAATAGTAATACGTAATAATTTACTTAAAGTTTCTATACGTAAATCTAATTTTAGTTATTTAAATAAATATTTGTCTGGACCTATTATTTTAGGTTTTTCTACTAAAAATTATTGTGGTTTATCAAAAGTTTTAGTTAAATATTTAGATAAATATAAAAATAATCTTGTTTTAAAATCTATTTCTTTAGATGGTAAAAAAGTTTCGTTAGATTTAAATAAAAAATTATCTTTTTTGTTTACAGTAAAAAAATCTTTAAAGTATCTTATTTTTATGTTGAAAAATTTTTTTTTGTTTAGATTATTACGTATTTTATTAGTTGTAAAAAAATATAAATCTTAATTATAAAAAAATATTTAGGTATGGTTATGTCTAATAAAGATAAAATTTTAGAACAAATATCTTCTATGTCATTAATTGATTTAATTGAATTAATAGATGCAATAGAAAAAAAATTTGGTATTAATTCTAGTGAATATAAATTCACTTCTTCTGCAGAAAATGTTAGTAAAATAAAAGAAGAAAAAAATGAGTTTGATTTATTTTTAAATTCTATAGGTCCAAATAAAATAGCAGTTATTAAAATAGTTCGTAGTTTTTTAAATTTAGGATTAAAAGAAGCTAAAGATTTAGTTGAATCTTCTCCGGTACTTATTAAAGATAAGATGAATAAAAAAGATTTAAATATTTTAAAGAAATCTTTAGAAGATTCTGGAGCTGTAGTAGATGTTAAATAGATTTATTACTTAATTTATTTTAATTATAAAGGGTAGTATGATTTGTTTTTATTATGAAAGAAAACGTATACGTAAAAATTTTAGTAAAATTTCTAAGATATTAGATGTCCCTTATTTATTAGCTGTTCAAATAGATTCTTATAATAATTTTTTGTATTGTTCAAAAAATCGTTTTTCAGGGTTAGATTTATCTTTTAAATCTGTATTTCCTATTTTTAATTATAATAAAAATATTGAATTACAGTATATAAATTATAAATTTGATAAACCCTTTTTTAATGATAGAGAATGTAAGTTAAGAGGTTTGACTTATTCTTTAAGTTTAAAAGCTAAATTATGTTTAATTATTTATGAAACTATTAATTCAAATAAAAAAATAGTTAAATCTTCGTGTGAACAAGAAGTATATATGGGGGATATACCTTTAATGACTGATAGAGGTACTTTTGTAGTTAATGGTACTGAAAGAGTTGTAGTATCTCAATTACATAGAAGTCCTGGAGTTTTTTTTGATAGTGATAAAGGTAAAAATAAAATATATTCTTCTGGTAAAATTTTATATAATGCTAGAATAATACCGTATAGAGGTTCATGATTAGATTTTGAGTTTGATATTAGAGATAATTTATTTATTCGTATAGATAGAAGACGTAAATTACCAGTTACAATAATTTTAAAAGCTTTAGGTTTTGATAGAACTAAAATATTAAATATTTTTTTTAATTTTATTACTATTGATATAGTAAAAAATAAATTATTTATGCATTTAGTTCCTAGTAGATTAAGAGGAGAAATTTTAAATTTTGATATTGTATTTAAAGAAAAAATATATGTTTTAAAAGGTAAAAGAATTACTATAAAACATATTAAAAAAATGGAAAGAAATAATGTAAATTATATTGAAATTTCTAAAGAATATATTATAGGTAAAATTTTAGCAGAAGATTATAAGGTTAATTTATTTGAAAATAATTTTTTTGTTATAGAATCTAATACTAAATTAAATTTAGAATTATTAAATAAAATATGTAATTCAAATATTTTAAGTATTAAAATTTTATATATTAATGATTTAGATTATGGACCTTATATATCTAATACTTTATTAATAGATAATACTTTAAATTATGAAGAAGCTTTAATTGATATATATCGTATGATAAGACCTGGAGAACCACCTACTGTTGAAGCAGCAGAAAAATTATTTCATAATTTATTTTTTTCTGCAGAGAGATATGACTTATCTAAAGTAGGTCGTATGAAATTTAATTTATCTATGGGTAGAAAAAATATTGATGGTCCAATGGTTTTAGAAGCTAAAGATATTATTGATACTATTAAAAGATTAATAGATATTAGAAATGGTGTAGGTAATATTGATGATATAGATCATTTAGGTAATAGAAGAGTTCGTTCTGTAGGTGAAATGATTGAAAATCAGTTTCGTATTGGCTTAGTAAGAATTGAAAAAACTATTAAGGAACGTTTATCTTTAAATTGATCAAATAATTTATTTCCTAAAAATATTATTAATGCTAAACCTTTGTCAGCTATAATAAAAGATTTTTTTTGTTCTAGTCAATTATCTCAATTTATGGATCAAAATAATCCTTTATCTGAAATTACACATAAACGTAGAATTTCTGCTTTAGGACCTGGAGGTTTAACTAGAGAAAGAGCTGGTTTTGAAGCTAGAGATATTCATCCTACTCATTATGGTAGAGTTTGTCCTATTGAAACACCTGAAGGACCTAATATAGGTTTAATTAATTCTTTATCAATTTATGCTCGTATTAATAGTTATGGATTTTTAGAAACACCATATAGATTAGTAAAAGATGGTTATGTAACAGAAGAAATACATTATTTATCTGCTTTAGAAGAAGGTAATTATATTATTGCACAATCAAATATTGTTTTAAATAAATTTAATTATATTGTAGATGAGTTTATTATTTGTAGATATAAAGGTGAATTTAATTTATTTAATCATATTCAAATTAATTATATGGATGTTTCACCTCAACAAATAGTTTCTATAGGAGCTTCTTTAATACCATTTTTAGAACATGATGATGCTAATAGAGCTTTAATGGGTGCTAATATGCAACGTCAAGCTGTACCTTGTTTAATACCTGATAAACCTTTAGTAGGAACTGGTGTAGAATCTATTATAGCAAGAGATTCTGGTATTTTAGTATTAGCTAAGAATGATGGGGTTATTAAATATGTTGATTCTACTAAAATAATTGTTGAAACGAATGAAATTTTAGATAAATTTAATTTATGTAAAAAACTTGATATTTATGATTTAATAAAATATTCTCGTTCTAATCAAAATACTTGTATAAATCAAAAACCTAATGTTGTTTTAGGAGAATTTATTAAAAAAAATGATGTTTTAGCTGATGGTTTTTCAACAGATTTAGGTGAATTAGCTTTAGGACAAAATGTTAGAGTTGCTTTTATGCCTTGGCATGGTTATAATTTTGAAGATTCTATTTTAATTTCTGAAAGAATAGTACATAAAGATGTATTTACTACTATACATATTCAAGAATTATCTTGTATATGTAGAGATACTAAATTAGGTTCAGAAGAAATTACTTCAGATATACCTAATGTAAGTGATTCTATTTTATCTAGATTAGATGAAAGTGGTATTATTTATATTGGAGCAGAAGTTTTTGAGGGAGATATATTAGTAGGTAAAATAACTCCTAAAGGTGAAACTCAATTAACTCCTGAAGAAAAACTTTTACGTGCTATATTTGGTGAAAAAGCTTCTGAAGTTAAGGATACTTCTTTACGAGTTCCTAATGGATGTAATGGTACAGTGATAGATGTACGAATTTTTACACGTGAAGGTGTTACTAAAGATAAAAGATTATTAAATATAGAACAAATGCAATTAAAAAATATTAAAAATAAAATATTTAATGAATTAAATTATTTTAAAAATATTTTAATTAATTGTATAAAAAAAATTTTTAGAAAGAATAATATTGTTTATAATGATTTAAATTATGAAAATATTTCTAAATTAGATATATCAAATATATCTATAAAAAATAAAATTAGTAATTTATTAAAATCTTATAAAAAAATAGAAAAAATATTTTATAAAAAATTAAAAATATATGAAGATAAAATTACTCAAAGTAATGAATTACCTCCAGGAGTTTTAAAAATAGTTAAAATTTATTTAGCTGTAAAACGTCAAGTTCAAGTTGGTGATAAAATGTCTGGTCGTCACGGAAATAAAGGTGTTATATCTAAAATTTGTCCTATAGAAGATATGCCTTATGATGATCAAGGTGTACCAATAGATATAATATTGAATCCTTTAGGTGTTCCTTCTAGAATGAATATAGGGCAAATTTTAGAAACCCATGTAGGAATGGTAGCTAAATTAATAGGTGATAAAATTAAATTAATGTTAGAAAATAATGTAGATCTTGGTAAGATTAAAAATTTTATTCAAAGTATTTATTTTATTAATAATAAAGTTATTAATTTAAATTTATTAGATGATGAACAATTTATGGTGTTAGCAAAAAATTTATCTAAAGGTTTTCCTATTTCTACTCCAGTTTTTGATGGTATTAAAGAAGAAGAGATAAAGAAATTATTTGATATTGTAGGTATACCAAGATCTGGTCAAATTAATTTATATGATGGTTTAACTGGTAGAAAATTTGAGAGACCTGTTACTGTAGGTTATATGTATATGATGAAATTAAATCATTTAGTAGATGATAAAATACATGCTAGATCTACAGGTACATATAGTTTAATAACTCAACAACCTTTAGGTGGTAAATCTCAATTTGGTGGTCAAAGATTTGGTGAAATGGAAGTTTGAGCTTTAGAAGCTTATGGAGCTGCGTATACTTTACAAGAAATGTTAACTGTAAAATCTGATGATGTAAATGGTAGAACTAAAATATATAAAAATATAGTAGGTGGTAATCATCAAATGGATCCTGGTATGCCAGAATCTTTTAATGTTTTAATTAAAGAAATTCGTTCTTTAGGTATTAATATTGAATTAGATGATAATTAATTTTTAATAAAGTGTTTTAATTTTTTAATATTTTAAGGTTATTATTATTGTGAATAATTTTGATTGTTTTTTAAAAAAGTCTTTAGGTAAAGAATTTAATTCTATTAAAATAACTTTAGCTTCTCCTAAAATAATAAAGTCTTGATCATATGGTGAAGTTAAAAAACCTGAGACGATTAATTATCGTACTTTTAAACCTGAAAGAGATGGTTTATTTTGTTCTCGTATATTTGGACCGATAAAAGATTATGAATGTTTATGTGGTAAATATAAACGACTTAAATATAAAGGTGTAGTATGTGAAAAATGTGGTGTAGAAGTAACTAAATCTAAAGTACGTCGTGAACGTATGGGACATATAGAATTATCTGCCCCAGTAGCACATATTTGATTTTTAAAGTCTTTACCTTCAAGAATAAGTTTATTATTAAATATATCTTTACGTGATGTTGAAAAAATTTTATATTTTGAATCTTATATTGTTATTGATCCTAAAGAAACTAATTTAAAATTATTTCAAATTTTAAATGAAGAACAATATTTAAATTTTTCCGAAAAATTTAATAATAATTTTGATGCCCGTATGGGTGCTGAAGCTATACAATATTTATTAAAAAATATTAATTTAAAAAAAAAATATAAAAAATTATTAAAAAAATTTAAAAAAATTAATTCTGAAATTAAAAAAAAAAAAATTACTAAACGTATAAAATTAATAGAATCTTTTCTTAATTCTGGTAATAAACCTGAGTGAATGATATTAAAAATATTACCCGTTTTACCACCTGATTTAAGACCATTAGTTCCATTAGATGGAGGTAGATTTGCTACTTCTGATCTTAATGATTTATATAGAAGAGTTATTAATCGTAATAATCGTCTTAAAAGACTTTTAGATTTATCTGCTCCTGAAATAATTATAAAAAATGAAAAAAGAATGTTACAAGAAGCAGTAGATGCATTATTAGATAATGGTCGTAGAGGATTTGTTATTACTGGTTCTAATAAAAGACCTTTAAAATCTTTAGCTGATATGATAAAAGGTAAACAAGGAAGATTTAGACAAAATTTACTAGGTAAAAGAGTTGATTATTCTGGTAGATCTGTTATAACTGTAGGTCCTTATTTACGTTTATATCAATGTGGTTTACCTAAAAAAATGGCTTTAGAATTATTTAAACCTTTTGTTTACGGTAAATTAGAAAATCAAGGTATAGTTAATACTATTAAATCTGCTAAAAAAATTGTAGAAAATGAAGAAGCAATAGTTTGAGATATTTTAGAAGAAGTTATACAACAACATCCAGTATTACTTAATAGAGCTCCTACTTTACATCGTTTAGGTATACAAGCTTTTGAACCTCTATTAGTTGAAGGTAAAGCAATTCAATTACATCCTTTAGTTTGTGCAGCTTATAATGCTGATTTTGATGGTGATCAAATGGCTGTACATATACCTCTTACTCTGGAAGCGCAATTAGAAGCTAGAATTTTAATGATGTCTACTAATAATATATTATCTCCTGCAAGTGGTGAACCAATTATTGTACCATCACAAGATGTTATTTTGGGTTTATATTATATGACTCGAGAGAAAATTGGTTGTGTAGGTGAAGGTATATTAGTATCTGATTGTAATGAAGCTAAAATTTTATATGCTAATAATTTAGTTTCTTTACATACTAAAATTAAAGTTAAAATAATTGAATTTCAAGAAGATAGTAAAAATAAATTTCGAGAATTTAAATGTATACAAGATTCTACTATTGGTAGAGTTATATTATGAAGTATTTTTCCTAAAGGATTATCTTTTTCATTAGTAAATAGAGTATTAACTAAAAATAGAGTTTCAGAAATTTTAAGTGTTTGTTATAAATTATTAGGTTTAAAAAAAACTGTTATTTTTGCTGATAATATTATGTATATGGGTTTTAAATATGCTACTATTTCTGGTTCTTCAGTAAGTATTAATGATATGGAAATACCTAAAGATAAAAATGATATTATTCAAGAAGCCGAGAATGAAGTTAATGATATACAAGAACAATTTCAATCTGGTTTAGTAACTTTAGGAGAAAAATATAATAAAGTTATTGATATATGGGTAACGGCTAATGAAAAAATAGTTCAGTCTATGATGGATAATTTATCTGTAGAATGAATTAATATAGATGGTGTATTAAAAAAACAAGATTCTTTTAATAGTGTTTTTATGATGGCAGATTCTGGTGCTAGAGGTTCTGCTGCTCAAATAAGACAGTTAGCAGGTATGAGGGGTTTAATGGCTAAACCAGATGGTTCTATTATTGAAACACCTATTACTGCTAATTTTAGAGAGGGTTTAAGTGTATTACAATATTTTATTTCTACTCATGGTGCTAGAAAAGGTTTAGCAGATACAGCTTTAAAAACAGCTAATTCTGGTTATTTAACACGTCGTTTAGTTGATGTAGCACAAGATTTAGTAGTAACTCAAAAAAATTGTAAAACTAAATATGGTATCTCTATGTCTTCAATTATAGAAGGTAATGATATAAAAGAATCTTTAAGAGAACGTATTTTAGGTAGAGTTTTATTAGATAATATATATTGTATTAATTCTAAAAAAATTTTAATAAAAAAAAATACATTATTAAATGATAAATATTGTGAATTAATAGAAAAATCTGCTATTCATGTAGTTAAAGTTCGTTCTACAGTAACTTGTGAAACTAATTTTGGTATATGTTCATATTGTTATGGTTTAGATTTAGCTAGAGGTTGTTTAATTAATAAAGGTGAAGCAGTAGGTGTTATAGCTGCGCAATCAATTGGTGAACCTGGAACTCAATTAACTATGAGAACTTTTCATATAGGTGGTGCTGCTTCTAGAGTTTCTATTGATTCTAATATAAGAATAAAAAATAATGGTATTATTAAATTAATAAATTTAAAATTTGTTACTAATATAGATAATAATTTAGTTATACTTTCCCGTAATGTTGAATTAAAGGTTATTGATGAATTAGGATTAATAAAAGAAAGTTATAAATTACCTTATGGTTCAGTAGTTAAGAAAAAAGATGGTGAAAAAGTATATTTAAATGAATTAGTAGCTTTTTGGGATCCTCATATTATACCTATAATTACAGAAGTTAATGGTTATGTTCGTTTTGTTGATATGTATGATGGTCAAACTATGGAACATAAAATTGATGATTTAACAGGAATATCTACTATAGTGATATTAGATCAGATAGATAGAAATTTAAATAAAGATTTTAAACCTTCTATAAAAATAGTAGATAAAGATGGTAATGATATATTTATTTCTGGAACTAAAATAGTAGTACAGTATTTTTTACCTAGTAAATCTATTGTTCAAGTAGAAAATAATTCTTATGTTCATTCTGGTGATGTATTGGCTAAAATTTCTAAAGAATATGGTGGAACTAAAGATATTACTGGAGGTTTACCTAGAGTAGCAGATTTATTTGAAGCTAGAAAACCAAGAGATGCTGCTATATTAGCTGAAACATCTGGTATAATTAATTTTGGTAAAGAAACTAAAGGAAAATATCGTTTAATGATAAATAATTTACAGAATGAATTTATTCATGAAGAGATGGTTCCTAAATGAAAACAATTACATGTTTTTGAAGGTGAATTTGTAGAAAAAGGTGATATTATTTCTGATGGAGTAGAATCAGCACATGATATTTTAAGATTAAGAGGTGTAGAAGAAGTAACAAAATTTATTGTTAATGAAGTACAAGATGTTTATAGATTACAAGGTGTTAAAATAAACGATAAACATATAGAAGTTATTATAAGACAAATGTTACGTAGAGTAACTATTTATGATATAGGTGATTCACCATATTTAAATGGTGAACAAGTGGAAATTTCTAGAATAAGAGAAGTAAATAAAAAATTAATTAAAAATAATAAAAAAGTAATTAAATATACACGTAATTTATTAGGTATTACTAAAGCTTCTTTAGCAACAGAATCTTTTATTTCTGCTGCTTCTTTTCAGGAAACAACTAAAATTTTAACTGAAGCTGCGGTATCAGGTAAAAAAGATAATTTAAGAGGATTAAAAGAAAATGTTATTGTAGGAAGATTAATACCTTCTGGTACTGGTTATTCTTATCATTATAAAAAAAATAAGTATAAATCTAAAAAAACAGATATAAAATATCGTTCAAATGAAGAATTAGCTAGTGCAAATTTAAAAAAATTATTAAATTATCAAGATTTATTAAAAAAATAATTAATTTATTTATAATGAAAAAAAATATTTTTAGTGCTATCCAACCTAATGGACCTATTACTATAGGTCATTATATAGGGGTTTTAAAAAAATGACTTGTTCTTCAAGAAAAATATAATTGTTTTTATTGTATAGCTGATTTACATTCTTATACTGATATTTTGAGTGAAAAAAAATTTTATATATTAGATATTTTATCTATATTATTATCTTTAGGAATAAATTATCGGAAATGTATTGTATTTTTACAATCTCATATTAATGAACATATTAAATTATATTGGTTATTAAATTGTTGTTCATATATAGGTGAATTAAAACGTATGACACAATTTAAACAAAAAGTAAAAGAAAAAAATCATAAAATTATTAATTGCGGTTTATTAAATTATCCTATATTAATGGCTGCAGATATATTATTATATGATTCTCATTATGTTATTATTGGTAAAGATCAAATTCAACATTTAGAATTTACTAAAATAATTGCTCAAAGAATGAATAAATTATTTAATAATAAAATATTTAATTTACCCAAATATATTTTATCTTCTTGTTCTAAAATAATGTCTTTATTAAATCCTAGTAAAAAAATGTCTAAATCTGATATTAATAAAAATAATGTTATTTATTTATTAGATACTCCAGATTTAGTTTCTTCAAAAGTTAAAAATTGTATTACTGATAATGATTTTCCGCCAAGAATTGTTTTTGATGTAATTAATAAACCAGGTATATCTAATTTATTAAATATATTGTCAAATATTAGTAATATTTCTATTTATGAATTAGAAAATAAATTTATTGGATATTCATATAAAGAATTTAAAAAAATAATTACTAATAAAATAAATTCTTTTTTATTTTTATTACAAAAAAAGTATTTTTTTTTCCGTAAAAAAGAAAAATTTTTAAAAAATATTTTATTAGTTGGAAAATTTAAAGCTAAACAAATAGCTCAACAAAAAATGTTTTGAATTAAAAAATGATTAAATTATTTTTAGTTATCATATTATAGGAGAAATATTTTTTTGTTTTAAATATATATTTGTTTTTTTAAAATGATTACATCCAAAAAATCCTCTTGATGCTGATAAAGGTGATGGATGTGAAGAAGTTAAAATGAAATGTTTTTGTTTATTAATTAAATGTATTTTTTTTTGAGCATATTTTCCTCATAAAATAAAAATTATATTTTTTAAATAAAAATTTATGTATTTAATAATATTATTAGAAAATATTTCTCAACCTATATTTTTATGTGAACATGGTTTATTTTTTTCTACTGTTAGTATTGTATTAAATAAAAAAACGCCTTGTTTAACTCAATTTATTAAATATCCATGTGATGGTATTTTAAAATTATTAAATTCATATTTAAGTTCTTTATATATATTTATAAGAGATTTAGGTAATTTTTTAATATTAGGTAGTACTGAAAAAGCTAATCCATGAGCTTGATTTATATTACAATACGGATCTTGTCCCAAAATTACTACTTTAATTTTATTAAATTCAATTAATTTAAATAATTGGAAAATATGTTTTTTTTGAGGGAAAATGATTTTTTTTTTATATTCATTTTTTAAAAAGTTTTTTATATTTATAAAATATTTTTTTTTTTTTTCTTTGTAAAAAATTTTTTTTCAATTTATCATTTAATTTTTATATTTTTTAATTTTTATATATAAAAAAATTTTATTTGTATATTTTAAATATTTTCTTATACTTATTTGAGATAAATTAACAATTTTTTTTATTTTTTTTCCTGATTTTCCTTTTAATATAGGAATATATTGTTTTTTTTTTGTATATATATTACTTTTAATATATAAATGATTATATTTTTGAAAAATTTTTCTTATACTAAATTTAAGAAAATATGGTATTTCATCACCTATTAATCTCATTGTTTTTTCTCTAATTATTTCCTTAAATATAAATGAATTATTATAAATAGTTATAATTTTTTTATTAAAATAATATTTAGATTTACTTAAATATTTATTAATTTTTTTTTTTATTATTTTAATATCTTTTTTTTTTCTTATTGATACAGGTATTATAGTATTTATTGTAGTATAGGATTTAATTTTTTCTATATAAGGTAGTAAAACTATTTTATTTTTTAACATATCTATTTTATTTATTAAAATTATATAAGGAATTTTATATAAATTTAATTTCTGTATTATTCTTAATTCTTCAAACGTTTTTTCTTTTTTGATTAATAAAATTATTAAATTAATTTTTTTAAAAATTTTATAATTATTTAAAATATTTATACTATTATTAATATTTTTATACAAATCTTTTATAAATTTAATTCCTGGAGTATCTATATATATATATTGTTTTTTGTTTTTATTTTTAATACCTAAAATATTTTTTTGAGTAGTATATTTTTTTTTAGATGTAATAGAAATTTTTTGATTTATTAATTTATTAAATAAAGTAGATTTACCGACATTAGGTTTTCCTACTAGGATGGTAATACATGTTTTTATTTTTTTATACATGAATTTTATTTTTTTTTATTAAACCTATTTTAATTAAAATTTTTTTTGCTGATTTTTGTTCTGCTTTTTTTTTACTATTACCTATACCTTTAATAATTTGTTTAAATAATTTAGTTTTACATTTAACTGTAAAAATTTGTTGATGTTCTTTACCTTTTTTATTTGATATATAATATTTAGGTAGAGGTAGTTTAATTTTTTGTAAATATTCTTGTAACATGGTTTTATAATCTTTATGATTATTTTTTATATTTAATATTTTTTTATTATTTTTATAATTAAAAAATAATTTTTTAATTATATTTTCTACTATTTTAATATCTTTACTATCTATGAATATAGCTCCTATTATAGCTTCTAATGTATTAGCTAGAATTGATACTTTATATTGTCCTAACATTTTTAATTCTCCTTGACCTAATAAAATATATTTATTTAATTCAAGTTTTTGAGCAATTTTAAATAAATTGTTTTTGTTAACTAAATTTGCTCTTATTCTAGTCATAAATCCTTCTTTTTTATTAAAAAATTTTTTATATATTTTTTTAGTAATTATAAAGTTTAATATTGAATCTCCTAAAAATTCTAACCTTTCATTATGAATATTACTGTAACTTCTGTGTGTTAATGATAAAATAAGTATTTTTTTATTTATAAATTTATATTTAATTTTTTTTTCTAGATAAAAAATTTTGATCATAAAATTATTTAAATAATCTTACCTATTCTATTAAATCTAATTCCAGTTGGTCATTTATTATATTGTTTTTCAAAACTCATTCATATATATTTTGCTTTTCCTATAATTAAATCTTGGTGCACAAATCCTCAATATCTACTATCTTCGCTATTATCTCTATAATCTCCCATTACAAAATACATATTTTTAGGAACTTTATATGAATATATATTTTTTTTAAATATTAAGTTATTATTTTCTGACATTAATAAAATATTATATTTTATATTTCCTATATGTTCTGTTTTTTTTGTTAGAAAAAAAATTTCAGAATGTTTAGAAAAAAAATTTTTTTTTTTAGTATTTCAAAAATATTCTTCTAATTTGTTATTATTATATTGTATTTCTTCTATATAAGAACTTTTTTTTTTAAAACTATATTTAACTATATTAGTTTTATTTTTTGATGTATATATTTGAATTTCTTTTTTAAATTCATTATATATTATTTTATCTCCTGGTAAACCTATTACTCTTTTAATATAATTAATATTTTTATTTTTAGGATATTGAAAAACTATAACATCTCCATAATTAGGTTTTTTTATATTTCAAATAGTTTTATTATTTAAAGGATTTTTAATATTGTATAATAATTTATTTACTAATATTAAATCTCCTATTAATAAAGTTGGCATCATTGATGCTGAAGGAATTTGAAAAGGTTCATATATAAATGATCTAAATATAAATATTATTATTAATGTAGGAAGTAATTCTAATATTGAATCAATTATTATAATATTTTTGTTAATATAAAATATTTTTTTAATTATATATAACAATATACTAAATATTATTATTGTAAATAGTATTCTATTAAGAATAATCATGTGTTTACATTATTTTCATTGTTTTAAGAAATATTTCTTGTGATATAAATATGTTACCTATTTTTTTCATTCTTTTTTTACCTTCCTTTTGTTTTTGAAGTAATTTTTTTTTTCTTGATATATCTCCACCATAACATTTAGAAGTAACATTTTTCCTTAATGCTTTTACACAACATTTTGAAATTATTTTGTTATTACATAAAGCTTGTATATTTATTTCATATTGTTGTTTTTGTATATTATTTTTTATAATTTCTATAATATTTTTACTATATTTAAAGATATTTTTTTTATGTATTAATATAGAAAATCCATCAATTTTTTTTTTATTAATCATAATTTCTGATAAAACTATATCAGATTTTTTATATTTTTTAAATGAGTATTCAAATGATGCATATCCTCTTGATATGGATTTAATTTTACTACTAAAATTAGTAATAATTTCTGAGGTAGGTAATTCATATGTTAAAGAAACATTTTTATCTGTAAATAATATTTTTTTTTGTGTTCCTCTTTTTTCTATACATAATTTTATTATGTTTCCTAAATATTTTGATGGAGTAATAATATTACATATAGATATAGGTTCTTTAATTTCCTTAATTTCATTTTTTGTAGGTAATTGAATTGGATTATTTATATAAATCTTTTTATTGTTTTTATTTATAATTTTGTAAGTTACTGTAGGTAAAGTAATTATAATATTTAAATTATATTCTCTTTCTAATCTTTCTTTTATAATTTCTAAATGTAATTTTCCTAAAAAACCACATCTAAATCCAAATCCGAATATTGGTGAATTTTCTTGTTGAAATGTTAAAGAAGAATCATTTAAACTTAATTTTTTTAACGATGTTCTAAATTTTATAAAATTTTTATTTTCATTAGGGTATAAACCTGCATATATTTTGGGGGTTATATTTTTAAATTCTATTATTTTTGTTTTAGCAGGATTATTATATTTTGTTATAGTATTTCCAATATTTATATAATTAATTTTTTTAATATTACAAGATATTCATCCTACTTCACCACATTTTAAATATTTACAATTTTTTTTTTTTGGAGTATTAACATAAATATTTTCTACATTATATTGTTTATTTTTATCTATTAATTTTATTTTTTCATTTTTTTTTAAATATCCATTATTTATTTTAATTAATAAAAATGTTCCTAAATAATTATCAAAATATGAATCTATAATAAGTGCTTGTAAAGGTAGTTTTTTTTTACCTTTTGGATAAGGTATTTTATTAATTATGTTAATTAATATTTTTTTTATACCTATATTTTTTTTTGCTGAACATAAAATAATTTTTGTTTTTTTAATATTTAGTAAATTTTGTATTTGTTGAATAATTTTTTTTAAATTTTTATTTACTAAATCTATTTTATTAATTATAGGTATTATTTTAATATTTAGTTTTTTTGCTATATTATAATTAGCTATAGTTTGTGCTTGTATTCCTTGTGTTGCATCTATAATAAGTAAAGCTCCTTCACATATGTAAAGTGATCTAGATACTTCATATGTAAAATCTGTATGTCCAGGTGTATCAATTAAATTAAATGTATATATAATATTTTTATATTTATATTTTAATTGAACACTTTGTGATTTAATTGTAATACCTTTTTCTTTTTCTAATTCCATAGAATCTAATATTCTTTGTTGATTTTTATGTATTTTTTTTCCTGTACAAATTTCTATTATTCTATCTGATAAGGTAGATTTTCCGTGATCAATATGTGCTATAATGGAAAAATTTCTTATATATTTTTGCATTTGAATAAATTGTAAAATAATTAATAATAAAATTCTGTAATTTAGTTATAATAAAATGAATCATATATTTCGATTAATTAAAATATTAGTATAATTTATGAATAATGTTATTACAAGATTTGCTCCTAGTCCTACTGGTTATTTACATATAGGTAATATACGTACAGCTTTATATTCCTGATTATATGCTAGAAAAAATAATGGATATTTTTTTTTAAGAATAGAAGATACGGATATTAATAGAAATAATAAAAAATATATCAGTTATATTTTTTATATTTTAGAATGATTAGGTTTATATTGAGATAATAAACCTATATATCAATCTGAAAGAATAGATTTTTATAAAGAAATTATCTATTATATGTTAGATAAAAATTTAGTATATAAATGTTATTGTGATCATAATAGATTAAAAAAAATACGTGAAATTTGTTTATTAAATAAAATTAAACCTCGTTATGATAATTATTGTAGAGAAAAAAATTTTAATATTAAAAATAAACCTTATGTAATAAGATTTAAAAATTTTTTAAAAGGTAAAGTTTTATTTAAAGATATAGTTTTTGGTGATATTAAAATTAATAATAATGAATTAGATGATTTTATAATTTTAAGATCTAATGGTATACCAACTTATAATTTTTGTGTTGTTATTGATGATTATAATATGTCAATTACTCATGTTATTAGAGGTGAAGATCATATTAATAATACTTTTAAACAAATAAATATTATTAAATCTTTAAATTATAATATTCCAAATTATATACATTTACCTTTAATATTAAATGAAAATGGTAATAAATTATCTAAAAGAAATATTTCTTCTAATATTGATAAATATATTGAAAGTGGTTTTTTACCTGAATCAATATTAAATGCTTTATTACGTTTAGGATGATCTTATAAAAATAATGAAATATTTCATGTTCATGAAATGAAAAGATTATTTAATTTAACGAATATTAAAAAATCTTCATCTATTTTAAATTTTAAAAAATTACTTTGAATTAATAAATATTATATTTCTAATATATCTTATAAAAAGTTATTTATTTATTTAAAAAATTTTTTAATATTGAATAATATTAAAATACCTAAATTAGATAATTTTTCTGAAATAGTTTCTTTTATTTTACCTAGAAGTTTTTTATTAAAAGATATATATGATTTTTGTATAATTTTTGATAATAATTATTTTTTTTTAGATAGAAATAAAATGTCTGAATTTTATAAAAATATTTTTATTAAATTATTATTTTTTTTTAAAAAAAAATTTTGTATGTTATATTTGTGAAATATTAATAATATTAATAAAATTATTTTTAATTCATTTAAAATTTTTGTTACTTTAAATAAAAAATATATTTATAAAGTATTAAGATTTTTCCTTACAGGTAAAATATGTACTGTAAATATATCTACTATAATACTTTTTTTAGGAAAATCAAAAGTTGAATTCAGATTAAATTATTCTATTAAAAAATTATCTAATTTTAAATTTTTTTTATAATTTTTGTTAATAAATTTAATTGTTTTAAATTATCTTGATTATTTAAGTAATTTATAATTGATTCATATTTTACTTTTCCAAGTTTTTTTTTGTTTATATTATTTTTTTTAAAATTAATAAAATTTTTAAATTTTTTAATTTTTTTACTTAAATAATTAGATGTTGATATTCCTATATATGGAATAGATAATGAAAATATTAAATTTTCTATTTTAATATTTTGAATAGCATTTTGTATTGAAAAATATATTTTATTTGCTAATTTTGTTTTTATATGTGGTATAGATATTAATTGTTTAACTGTTATTAATAATATATCAATTATATTATTTATATGTTTATATTTTATTAATTTTTCAATTATTTTAGGACCTATATTAGGTATATTAAAACCGTTTTTAGAAACAAAATGTATTAAAATTTTTTTTAGTTGTTGAGGACAAGTTAAATTAGAATAACATTTAGGTTGTTTTTCATATATATCAATTTTTTTGTTACATGATGGACATTTATTAATTATAAATGTTTTATTTTTATTTGTTTTTGAAATTATTTTATTAATTTTTGGTATTACATCTCCAGTTCTTTCTATAATAATTTTATCTTTTATATTTAAAGAAATTTTTTGTAAATATTGTAAATTATATAAATTTATTTTTTTTATTTTTACACCATCTATATTAGTAGGTTTAATAATAACTATTGGAGTAATTATTCCATTTTTACCTACTTGATATTTTATATTTTTTACAATAGTTTTTTTTTTTTTAGGTGGAAATTTTCATGCTATTGCTCATTTTATATATTTTTTATTACTTTTAATTTTTTCTTGTATTTTTCTATTGTTTATTTTAATAACTATTCCATCAATTTCAAAATTAATTTTTTTTCTATTTTTTTTTATTTTTTTATAAAAATAAATAATTTTTTTAAAAGATTTAGTTTTGTATGCAAAGATATCTGTTATAAATCCTATTCCATTAATTTTTTTTAAACATTTTGATTGACTATTAATATTATTTCTTTGTTGATTTATAATAAAATCATATCCTATAAATGATAATTGTCTTTTTTTAATTATTTTTTTATTTAATAATCTTATTGTTCCAGAAGTTAAATTTCTACTATTTGAAAAATAATTATTTTTATTAATTTTATTAAAAATATTTTTTTTAATAAATATTTCTCCTCTAATTTCTACATATTTTTCTTTACCTTTATATTTTATTTTTTTGGGAATAGATTTAATTACTTTAATATTTTTAGTAATATTTTCTCCATATTTTCCATTCCCTCTAGTTAAAACTTTATACAATTTATTTTTTTTATATATTAAACTAAGTGCTATTCCATCTATTTTTAATTCACAATTAAAAATAGTGTTAGGATACATTTTATTAATATTTTTTATATATTTATATATTTTTTTAACTGAATATTCACTTTGTATTGATAACATTTTTATTTTATGTTTTGAAGTTTTAAATCTTTTTAAAAATTTATAATCAATTTTTTTTGTAGGTGAATTTATAGATTTATATAAAGGATATTTTTTTTCTAATTTTTCTAATTTTTTAACTAAAAAATCATATTTTTCGTTACTAATTAAATTTTTATTTTTATTAAAATAATAGAAAGAATATTTTTTAATTTTTTTTTCTAAATATTTAATTTTTTTTTTTATTTTTTTAGACATGTAAGTTATATTTTAGTGTATATATTAAATATAATATAATTAATATTATTGTTTTTTATATATTGTTTTTTTCTATATATTATTTTTCATTCTTTTTTATTATATTTAGGGAAAAATTCATTTCCATATGTTTTTTTATTTATATATGTTAAATACATTTTATTAGATCATTTTATTGTTTGTAAATATATTTTTTCTCCTCCAATTATTATAATTTCTTTATTAATTTTTTTTGCTATATTTAAAGCTTTTATTATAGAGTTAGTAAATATTATATTTTTATTTTTTATTTTATCTAAATAATATTTATTTTTTTTATTTTTAATTATAATATTGATTCTTTTTTTAAAAGGTTTTTTAATAGATTTTCATGTTTTTTCTTCCATAATTATAATTTTATTAATAGTATTTTTTTTAAATCATTTTGCATTTTCTTTTATTTTTCAATATATATATTTTTTTTTTTTAATGACACGATTTTTAGTAAATGCTGCTATAATACTAATCATATGGTTAAAAATATTATAATTTATTTATGTTTAATATAGAATATAGAGTTATTTTTTTTTTATTTTCTATTTTATTTTATATTTTTAAAAAATATTATGTTTTATTAAATATTATTTATATATTTTGTTTTTTTATATTATTTTTTATTATATTATTAATTATATATAATATTTTTTATAATTTTTATATTAATAGAAATTATCAATATTTACATAAATTATGAATAAAAAATATTTTTAAATTAGATTTTATTTACTATAAGAATAGTAATATGTTATTTAATTTATGTTTTAAAAATATATATATACCTCCAGTAAATTTTAATAATTTAATTTTATTTAATAATAATAAAAAACTAATTTATTCTTTACTTAAAGATATTAGATTATCTATTTATAGTATATATATTATATTTTATATTTGGGAACCAAGTTTTTTATCTAATAAAATTGCTTTATCTTTAATTAAAGCTGCTTCTAGAGGAGTAGATTGTAGAATTATTTTGGATTCTATAGGTAGTTTAAATTTTTTTAAAACTATTTGACCATTAATTATGCAAAAACATGGTATAAAGATTATAGAATATTCAAAATTTTATTTTTTTGAAATATTTTTTAAAAGAATAGATTTTAGACAACATAAAAAAATTATTTTAATAGATAATTATATTACTTATGTAGGTAGTATGAATTTAGTAGATTATAAAAAATTTAAAAGACATTTAAATTTAGGTATATGAATAGATTTAATGATAAAAATAAAAGGTGATTTAGTTAATAAAATTATAAAATTAATTTTTTTTTATGAGTGGGAGATAGAAACAGGAGAAGTAATTCCTGATGTTAAAACTGTTTATAAAAATATAAAAAAAAGTACTACTAAATTAATACAAATTATTAATTCTAGTCCAGGTTTACCTAATAATTTAATACATCGTGCTTTATTAAATATAATTTCTTCTACTAGAAAACGTTTAATAATTACTACTCCTTATTTTGTACCTAGTAGTTTATTAATTAATACTATTTGTTCTATAGCTAATAAAGGTGTAGAAGTAAATATTATTTTGTCTAAAAAAAGTGACTCTTTTTTAGTATATTGAGCTAGTCGTTATTTTTTTAAAGATCTTTATTTATCTAATATTAAAATATATCTTTATAAAGATAATTTTTTACATAGTAAATTTATTTTAATTGATAATAATATTTCTATTTTAGGTTCTATAAATTTTGATATACGTAGTATATGATTAAATTTTGAAATTGTATTAATTATTTATAATAATCATATAAATAAAAAATTATATAAAATTCATAAGCAATATATTGCTCAATCTAAATTAATTGATAATAGTTTTTTTTCTAAAAAAAAGATGTATGAAAATTTTTTTGAAAAATTTTCTTATTTTTTCCGTTCTTTCTTATAAAAAGAATTTTCATATATATCAAATGTATTCAAAAATTTTACTTTTAAAGAAAAATTTTTTTTTATTCATTCTCCTAATTTTTTTACTCCATATATTTCAGATATATAATGTTTCATAATAATAATATTAATGTCATACTCTTTAATAACATAAAAAGATTGTTCTAATATTTCTCCTGTTATATATGTATCAATATTATATTTCAAAATAGTTTTTTCTAAATATTTTTCTCCTAATCCACTACAAATTCCTATTTTTTTAATTTTTTTTTTTTTACTTTTTAAAAAATTAATATTTTTATTTTTTTTAATTAATTGGTAAATTTTTTTTTTTGTATTTATTTTACCTATTAATACTGGAAAATTATTATTAGGTAATTGAATAATTTTTATATTAAGTTTATTTGCTATAATAACATTATTTCCTATTTCTGGATGTATATCTAAAGGTAAGTGTCAACTAAATATATTTATGTTATTAATTAAAATTTTATAAATTCTTTTTTTTTTAATTCCAATAATATTTGGAAGATTATTATGTCATAAAATACCATGATGAGTTATTATAGTATCTATTTTATAAAATATAGCTTTATTAATAATATAATTATTTATACTTACACAAGTTAAAATATTTTTAACATTTTTTTTACCTTCTATTTGTATACCATTAACTGAATTATCTTTTATATTTTTAGTATTTAAATATTTATTTATAATATTATTTAATTTTAAATTATTCATATTTATTTATATCACGGAGGCAGAGAGATTCGAACTCTCGAACGATTACGTTGACGATTTTCAAGACCGTTGCCTTAAACCACTCAGCCATACCTCCTATTTAGTTAAAATATTAAAGTACCTTCTTTTTTACCCATTATTATATTATATAATGCATTTTTTTTATATATATTATATATATATATGGGTAATTTATGTTTTTTAGCAATATAAAAAGATATTGTATCCATTACCTTAATTTTTTTTTGAATTATTTTATTATAGGTTATTTTTTTAATAAATTTAGCGTTTTTATTTATATGTGGATCACTATCATATACTCCATTTACTTTAGTGGCTTTAATTAATATATCAGATTTTATTTCTATAGCTTTTAAACATGCAGCAGTATCAGTAGTAAATAAAGGATTTCCAATACCTGAAGTTATTATAACTACTTTATTTTTTTTTAAATATTCATTAATTTTAATATAATTATAAGGTTCACATATATTAATTATATTTAAAGTAGACATAATTTTAGTACTTATATTTTCTTTATTTAAAAAATTATGTAAAATTAATCCATTTATTATTGTAGATAACATACCTGTTTGATCTGCTATAGTACGATCTATATTTAAATAATTTAAATTTTTACCTCTTAATATATTACCTCCACCTATTATAATAGATATTTGAATTTTATTTTGGAGTATCTTTTTAATTTCTTGAGTAAGAAATTTCATTATATTTTTATCTATGATATTTTTTTTACCAAGTGATTCACCACTTATTTTTAATACTATGCGTTTATACATTTTTATATTTTAAATCTATAAAAATTTATTATTTTAATATAATTTTTTTTAATATATGTATTTATTGATATTTTATTATCAAAAATAAATTTTTGTTTTAATAAAACAATATTATTTATTATTTCTTTTAATTTTTGTTTAATTATTTTTTTTTTATTTTTTATTTTTTCAGAACATAAAATAATATTTTTTCTATATTTTTTAATTATACTTAAAGGTATTTGATGTTTATAAATATATTTAGGATTCATAGCTGCTATGTGCATAGCAATTTTTTTAATTTTTTTATAATTAATATTATTTTTTTCAGTATTAATTTTTAATAATGTACCTATTTTATTATTATTATGTATATATTTAACTAAATATTTACCTTTTATATAACATATTTTTTTAATTATTATATTTTCTTTAAATTTAGATATTAAATAATTTTTTTTTTCTTTAAAAATATTATTTATATTTTCAATAGATATATATTTATTAATTAGAGAATAATTAATTATTTTATTAGCAAAATCTTTTATTTTTTTATTTTTTATTGTGAAATCAGTTTCACAATTAATTTGTATCATAACTGCTGTATTATTTTTGATTTTAGCAAATATACCTCCTTCTTTAGATTTTTTTTTTATGTTATTTTTTTTTTTTTTTAAATATATAATTGATTTTTCTAAATTAAAATTATTTTTTTCTAATGCTTTTTTACATTCAATAATACTTATTGAAGTTATATCTCTAATTTTTTTTAATAGTTTTATATTCATATTATTTATTTAATGCATTTATAATATTATTACAATATCATTCTATAGATTTAGAAGAATCATCATTACCTGGTATAATATAATCTAATCCTTCAGGATTAGTATTAGTATCTATTACTGCAAATATTTTTATTTTTAATTGTTTTGCTTCTTTTATTGCTAAATTTTCGTAATTAGCATCTATTATAAATAAAGCATCAGGTAAAGAACCCATATTTTTAATACCATCTAAATTATTTTTTAATTTTTTTAATAATCTTTTTTTTTGTAAAATTTCTTTTTTAGTTAATTTATTCAATAAACCACTTTTAGATTGTTGTTCTATTTCTTTTAAAAATTTGATAGATTTTTTAACTGTTTTTCAATTTGTTAATGTACCTCCTAGTCAACGGTTATTAATAAAATATTGATTACATTTTATAGCTGTATTTTTAATGAAGTTACTTGCAGCTTTTTTAGTTCCTACAAATAAAATTTTTTTTTTTTGATGATTTATTTTTTTTAATTTATTTAATGCTAAATAAAATAATTTTATTGTTTTATCTAAATTTATAATATGTATTTTATTATGTTTAGTATAAATATATGGTTTCATTTTAGGGTGTCAATATTTTGTTTGATGTCCAAAATGTATTCCAGCATTTATCATTTCTTTAATAGAAAAAAACATTATTTTAATCCTCTTTGTTTTTAATATTATTTTTTATATTATATATAGATATTTTATATAAAAAAAAACAACTAATATAGATAAAAATATAAATTTATGATTAATATAATTAAAAGATTTCAAGATCTACAAAATATTAAAGTTGCTGGTAAAATTGCTTCTGATACTTTATTTTATATATCTAAATATGTTAAGCCAGGTATTTCTACAGGTAAAATTAATGATATTTGTTATGATCGTATAGTAAATTATTATAATGCTTATCCTGCTGCATTAAAATATATGGGTTTTCCTAAATCAATATGTACTTCTATAAATGATGTAGTGTGTCATGGTATTCCTTCTTATAATTGTATATTACGTGATGGAGATATAATTAATATTGATATTGCAGTATGTAAAAATAATTATTATGCAGATACTTCTAAAATGTTTTTTGTTGGTCAACCTGATGATACAGCTGTTAAATTATGTAAAATAACTAAAAAAAGTCTTTTTTTGTCTTTGAAATGTATTAAAAATGGAGGTAAATTTAAACATATTGGTAAAATTATTCAGAATTATATTGATAAAAAAGGTTATTCAGTAGTAAAAAATTATTGTGGTCATGGAATAGGAAAAAATTTTCATGAAGAACCAAATATATTACATTATAAAAATAATTGTAATTTAAATTTTAGATCTGGTATGGTTTTTACTGTTGAACCTATGATTAATTTAGGTTCAGAAAAAACTTTTGTAATGAATGATGGCTGAACAGTAAAAACTAAAGATGGTAGTTTATCTGCTCAATATGAGCATACTATTTTAGTTACTGATTATGGTTACAAAATTTTAACTTTATAAATCTAAGTATTTTTTCCATAATATATTTCTTTCATTTCTTTTCATAAGAGGGATAATATTTCTTTTTTTTTTTTAAAATTAATATTTTTAATATTAAAAACATAATGATTAAAATTTATATTTCTTAATATCATTTTAGTATGAAAAATATTTTCTTGATAAATATTTATATCTATCATATCGTATTTTTTTTTGATTTTTTTATGTATAAAATTTTGTATAGAATTAATTTTATGATCTATGAAAAATTTTTTACCGTTTATATCTCTTGTAAAACCTCTTATTTTATAATCTATGGTTAGAATATCTGATTCCAATTTTTTTATAAAAAAATCTAATGCTTTTAATGGTGAAATTAAACCACAAGTAGATACTTCAATATCTACTCTAAAAGTTGATATTTTACCTTCAGGATGACTTTCTGGATAGGTATGTACACAAATGTGACTTTTATTTAAATGCATTAATATAGTATTTGGTTTAGTTTTTTTTTTAAATTCATTTTTTTTTTTGTTATTTTCTTCACTTACTAATATTGTTACACTAGCTCCTTGAGGATAATAATTTTGTTTTGCTATGTTTAATATTTTAGCTCCTATAATTTTACATGTTTGAGTTAAAATTTTTGTTAATCTACTAGCATTATATTTTTTATTTATATATTTAATATATTTTTTTTTTTCTATATTCGAATTTGTATAACATATATCATAAATACAAAAATTTAAGTTTTTTGTTAAATTATTAAATCCATGTAATTTAATTTTTTTCAATTTTTCACCATTTAATTAAAATTAATTTATTTTTTTAATTATAAATTGAGGTAAAGCAAAACTATTAATATGTATTATTAAATTATAATATTTAAATTTATATAAATTTATTTTGTTAGATAATTCATTTTTATTTATTTTTTTTAAATTAATTTTTTGTGAAGCCCACATAAAAAACATATTACCACCATAATATGTAGGTATAGATGATTGATATAGACCAGTATGTTTAAAAATTTTTTTTATTTTTTTTAAATTTTTTATAGTTTGTTTTATTTGTAAGATTGTACCACTTTGAGTAACAATTATTCCGTTTTTAGAAAGAGATTTTTGACAATTATAATAAAATTTTTTAGTGAATAATTTTTTACCTGGACCTATAGGGTCTGTACCATCTATAATAATTAGATCAAATTTTTTATTATTTTGTTTTAAAAATTTTATACCATCATCGTGAATTATTTTTATTCTTATATCATTAAAAGAATTTTTATGTATTTTAAATAAATATTTTTTAGAACAAGAAATTATTTTTTTATCTATTTCTACTAATGTTATAGATTTTATTTGTTTAAATTTTATAATTTGTTTTAAACATCCTCCATCTCCTCCACCTATAATTAGAATTTTTTGTGGTTTTGGGTGACTAAATATTGGTATTAAACATATCATTTCGTGATATATAAATTCATCAAATTCTGTAGTTTGTATAATATTATCTAATATTAAAATATTTCCTAATTTTTTATTATTTACTATACATATTTTTTGATATTTAGTTTTTTTTTTATAAATAATTTTATTAATTTTAATAAATTGACCTATATTTGAATGTAGTTTTTCTAACCATATTTTTTTCATAAGTTATTTTAAATTATTCATTTAAGATATTAATTTACAAGATTATATTTAAATTTTTTAATAAAGTATATATATAATATTTATTTTTTTTAAATATTTAGTTTATTATTTGTTTTTTCTTTTATTTCTGATAATATTTTACAATCTATACATAAATTAGCTGTAGGTTGAACTTCTAATCTTTTTATTCCTATTTCTGTATCACATATTTCACAATAACCAAATTTTTTTTCGTTAATTTTTTTAATAGTATTTTCTATTTTATTTATCAATTTTTGTTCTCTATCTTTATTAATTAAATTAAATGTAAATTCTTCTTCTTGTACTACTCTATCTATAGGATCTGGAAAATTTATTGTTTCTTTATTAAAACAATATTTTTTTTTAGTATTAGAAATTAGTTGTTTATGTAATGTAAGTAAAATTTTTTTAAAATGACTAATTTGTGAATCATTCATATATTTTTCATTTATTTTTTTTTTATAAGGTTTTACTTTAGCTAAATCTAAAATATTTAAAGAGATATTTTTTTTTTTAATATACATTTTTATGTTAAATTTATTGTTTATATGTTAATGATATTATTTGATTTAAATATATATGTTTTTTGTGTGTAATTTTATTTATTTTAAAATATCCAATTCTTTCAAATTGAAAAATTTTATGTTTATTTTTTAGTATTGATTTTTCTATATATCCATATTTTATTTTTAAAGATTTTTTATTTATTAAAGATAAATATTTTTTTTTTATGTTTGGATTAGGATAATTAAATAATTTATAATAAAATTTTATTTTAGTTTTTAGTAAATTTTTTGTAGATAATCAATGTATAATATTTATATTTTTATAAATATTTTTTTTATAAAATTTACATTCTAAATATAAAATTTTATTATTTTTATTTTTTATAATTTTTTGAGGTTTTATTAAACCGGCATATTTTAGTCTAATTTTATTTTTTATTAATTTTTTTTTTTTTGAAAAAAAAAATTTTTTAAAATCTTTTTTTTCTATATATATTTCTCTACTAAATATTATTAATCTATTTCCCATTTTTTTATTTATAGGATGATTAGATACTTTAATATTTCATAAATAATTATTTTTTATATTTGTACATATAATTTTAAATGGATTTATAATTCCCATTATTCTAGGTGCAATAATATTTAAATCTTTTTTTAAATATTTTTCTAAAACATTTAGATCTATAATACTTTCTTGTTTACTAATGCCTAAAGATTTACAAAAATTTATTATAGATTTTGAAGTATATCCTTTATTTCTCATTCCAGATAAAGTCATTAATCTGGGATCATTTCATCCAGTAACAATATTTTTTTTTATTAATTGATTAATTTTTCTTTTTGAACTGATATTATAAGTTATATTTAATTTAGAAAATTCATATTGTTTAGGACGATGTTGTATATTAAGATTTTTTAATATTCAATTATATAAATATTTATTATTTTGAAATTCTAATGTACATATAGAATGTGTTACATGTTCTATAGAATCAGCTATACAATGAGCAAAATCGTACATAGGATATATACATCATTTTTTTTTAGTTTTAGGATGTTTAGAATACTTAATTCTATATAATACTGGATCTCTTAAAGTAATGTTTTTAGATTGCATATTTATTTTAGCTCTTAAACACATTTGTCCTTCTTTAAAATATCCTTTTTTCATTTTTTTAAATAATAATAAATTACTATTTACATCTCTATTTCTATAAGGACTATCAATACCAGGTTTAGTTAATGTTCCTCTATATTTTTTAATTTCACTAGTAGATAATTCATCTACATATGCTAATTTATTTTTAATTAATTTTTTAGCATACATATAATATATATGAAAATAATTTGAAGTATATTTTTCTTTTTTATGTCATTTAAATCCTAATCATTTTATATCTTTTTTAATTGAATTTATATATTTTTTTTTTTCTGTACTTGGGTTAGTATCATCAAAACGTAAATTACATTTACCTTTGAAATATTTAGCAATTTTAAAATTTATATATATAGATTTTACATGTCCAATATGAAGATATCCATTTGGTTCAGGTGGAAAACGGGTAATAATTTTTTGATATTTTCTATTGATTAAATCATTATTAATAATTTTATATATAAAATTTTTTATTTTTTTAGTCATTATTTATTAATTATTTTATGCTATTTAATTTATAATGTATAATTTTATTATTTTTTATTCCTATACATTGATTTAATTTATTTTTTTTAATTAATTTGATAGCATGAAATGCCATTCTATATGCTAATATTCTATCTAAACATATTGGTTTACCTCCTCTTTGGATATGTCCTAAACATACAGATTTTGTTTCTATTTTAGTTTCTTTTTCAATTTTTTTTGCTAGTTTTTTAATATTATATATATTTTCTGTAATAATAATAATGTTATTACTTATACTTTTATTTTGTATTTTTTTTATTATATGTTTTTTTTTTATTTTCTTTTCTGGGGTAATAACTATTTCACACGTACAAGCTAAAGAAGAAGTTAATGCTAAATTACCACATTTTCTACCCATAACTTCTAATATACATATTCTATTATGTGATACAGAAGTATCTATCAGATTATCTATTGCTTTAGTAATATTTTCTAGTGCTGTGAAATATCCTATAGTGTAATCTGTTCCTAAAATATCATTATCTATTGTTCCAGGAATTGTAATACATGGTAAACCCATATTACTTAATTTTAATGCTCCTTGGTATGATCCTTCTCCTCCTACTACTATTAAAATATCTATTTTATTTTTTATATTTTTAATTATTTTTTTTCTTATTTGATAGTTTTTTAATTCTGGAAATCTAGATGATTTTAAAAATGTTCCTCCACTATTTCAAATATTTAAAAAATTTTTATTATTTAATAATTTTATTTTTTTATTATATAAACCATAAAATCCATTATATATTCCATATATATAAAAATTATTTTTTGTACATAATTTTACTATATTAAATATTAATGTATTCATTCCTGGTGCATCTCCACCACTAGTTAATATACCTATTTTTTTTGTCATTTTAATATTCAGAAAAGTTATAGAAATTAATACTTTTAATATTATCAGATTATAAGTTATTTTTTAATATTATATTTTTTATATAAATTTATATTTTATAAAAATATTTTTATTTAAATAATATTTGAAAAATTAAATTAATTGATAGATATTTTTAATTTTTTTTTGTTTTGTTATAATAATATTTATTATTATTTTAATTGATATTTATTATAAATGTTAATACAATTTTTAGGTACAAATGCTGGTTCACCTAGTATTAAAAGGAATGTTACTAGTATAGCTTTAATTTTAAATCATAATATTTACGAAATATGATTATTTGATTGTGGAGAAGCTACTCAACATCAAATATTACGTACTTCTATAAAATTAAGTAAAATAAAAAAAATATTTATAACTCATATGCATGGTGATCATATTTTTGGTTTACCTGGTTTATTAACTAGTAGATCTATTAATAATGTTTCTGAAAGATTAGATATTTATGGTGGTAAAGGTATTAAATATTATATAAATACATTTTTAAAGATAAGTAATTCTTATATTAATTTTCCTTTAAATATTTTTGAAATAAGTGAAGGTGAAATATTTAATAATAATAAATATAAAGTTATATCATTTTTATTAAATCATTCAATTGAATGTTATGGATTTTATATTAAAGAAAAAGATAAAGTTGGTCATTTAAATGTACAAAAATTAATTTTTGATGGTGTTTTACCAGGTCCTGTATATAAACATTTAAAGTTAGGGAAAAAAGTTCAATTAAATAATGGTAAAATAATAGATGGTAAAAAATATTTAGGTAAAAATATTAAAGGTAAAAATATAGTTATATTAGGAGATACAGCACCATTTAAAGAAGAATATAATTTTATTTATAATGTTGATATTTTAATTCATGAATGTACTTTAAGTAATAATATGTCTTATTTAGCTAATATTAGAGGACATTCTACTAATATTCAAGCTGCTATTTTAGCAAGAAAATATTTTGTTAAAAAACTTATACTTACTCATTTTAGTGCTAGATATAATTATCTAGATATTAAAAAAATTTTAAAAGAATGTACAAAAATTTTTTTTAATACTTACATAGCTTATGATTTTTCTATATTTAAGATTTAATTAATTTATTTATATAAGTTATTATTTTATTTATTATATATATAGAAATATTATTTATAATAAAACTAAATATCAATTCATTACTTCTATGTAATCAAAGACATATTCTACTTAAAGTTAATATCATTAATATAAATATAACTATATAATGAATTTTTTTTTTATTTTTTCAAAATAAAATTATTCAATAACTTGTAAATATTGTATGCCCAGAAGGGAAAGAACTATTATTTTTTTTTTCTCATTGATGAATTATTCATTGAGGTATATTATTTTGATTGATATGTTTTTGTATATAAATATATGGTCTTGGTATAAAAATAGCTTTTTTAATAATTTCTTTAATTACTAAAGATATTAATAAAATACTGGTAGATAATAATATTATAGATTTAATATCATCAATATTATTTATTTTTTTATAAATATAAATTAATATTATATATGTAACTATTATTAAAGGAAATTCTATTAATTTATTTATTAAAAAAAATATATATAATATTTTTCAATATATTATATTTTTATTACCTAATATTATTAAAAGTTCAATAATTTTAAATATTATTGATATTTTTAAAAATTTTCTTCATTCAAAATTATTTTTAATTTTTTTAATATTGATCATTTGAATATATTTATATTTTAATTTTTTTAAATATTGAAAATTTATATATTTTTCTTATATTTTTAATAAAAAGAAAAATATCTTTTTTTTTTTTAGTATAAAAAAAATATTTTTTTTGATTTATATATTTTGTTTTTATTTTTTTTAAAAAGATTATATATTTTTTTTTAATTTTTATAAAATTTTTTATAAAATATATTTTTTTATTAAAAATTTTTTTTATTTCTTTTATTAAAAAATTATAATGAGTACATCCTATTATTATAGTATCTAAATTTTTTATTTTTTTTTCTTTTTTAAAAATATTATTTATTTTTTTAATATTTATTTTATTTTTTTTTATTTTTAATTCTGATTGATATACTAATTCTGATGAATATTTTTTTATTATTTTAATATCTTTAGGTAAATATTTCTTAATAAAATTATTAATATAAGAAGAATTTATAGTTAAATAAGTACCTATAAGTAAAATAATTTTTTTTTTTGTTTTTTTAAAAGATGTTTTTATAGAAGGAAATGTTCCTATAATTGGAAATTTAAATTTTTTTTTTAAGTAATTTAAACTTATTACACTAGCTGTATTACATGCTAGTATTAGCATACAAATATAATAAATTTTATTCAGATATTTAATAATTTTATATATTCTTTTTGTAATATATAAATAATTTTTATTTCCATAAGGAAATTTTAAATTATCCATAAAATAGATTATTTTAATATTTTTAAAAAATTTATTGATATTTTTTAAAATAGATATACCCCCGATACCTGAATCTAAAAAAATAACAGTTTTTTTTTTAATTAACATATATTTATAAAAATTTTTATTTTAAAAGTAATTATTTTTTACTAAGTTAATTTATTTATTATACAATAATATTACTAATGATAAGTAATAATTTTATTTAAGGTAATATAATGTTTAGAGTAGGAATTTTTTTTGGTAGTGATACTGGTAGTACTAAAAAAGTAGCATATTTAATATATGAAAAAATAAATAAATATATGGATGTAAGTATTTTAAATATTATTGATAGTTGTTTAAATGATTTTAAAAATTTTGATATTTTAATAATAGGTACATCAACATGATATTCTGGTGAATTACAATATGATTGAGATAATTTTCTAAATAAATTTAAAAAAATAAATTTTATTAATAAAGTTGTATGTTTTTTTGGTTGTGGTAATCAAAAAGATTATAGTAATCATTTTTGTGATGGTGTTTATAAATTATATAAAATAGTAAAAAAAAATAATGCCACAATAATTGGATATTGACCTACAAAAAATTATTTTTTTAAAAATTCTATAAGTTTAATTAATAAACATTATTTTATTGGTTTAATGATTGATGAAGTTAATCAATATAAATTTACTAATAAAAGAATAAATATTTGAGTAAGTAAATTAATTTTAGATATTTTTAATTTAAATGTTTTAAAATAAAAATTATGAAAAATAAAAATATTTTAATAATTATATTTTTTTTATTTTTAAATATTTGTTTTTCATATAATTTATTCAATAAACCTAAAATAATGGTCTACTTTTCTTCTAATAAAAATATTAGAATAGAAAATAAAATAATTAATTATATTAATAATGCTAAAAAAGAAATTTTAGTAGTTGCATATACTTTAAGTAGTAAAAAAATTATTAATGCTTTAAATAATATTTATAAAAAAGGTGTTAAAGTAAAAATTTTATTAGATGGTAAAAATATTAAAAATAAATTATATGTTTTAAATAAAATAATGAATTTAAATATACCTATAAAAATAAATTTCAATTATAATATTATGCATAATAAATTTTTAGTTATTGATGGCAAATCAGTAGAAACTGGTTCATATAATTATACTTTTTCTGCAAATTCTTTGAACGCAGAAAATATTATTTATTTAAATGGTATGCCTAATATAGCTAATAAATATAAAAAAGAATTTTTAAAATTATGAAATACTAGTATATATTTAAAAAAAATATTTTAAAAATATTTTACATTATTTTTTAAAAAATTAATGAGGTGATTATGTCTATTTTAACAATTAAAGATATAGATTTATTTAATAAAAAAGTTATGATTAGATTAGATTTTAATGTTCCTATACGTGATGGTATTATTTTATCTAATAAAAGAATTAAATCTTCTTTACCAACTATTAAATATGCTTTAAATAAAGGAGCTATAATAATTTTAACTTCTCATTTAGGTAGACCTATTGAAGGTATATATAATAAAAAATATACTTTATTACCTATAGTTAATTATTTAGAAAAAAAACTTAATATTTCTATAAATTTTATATCTAATTATTTAAATAAAAAAATATCTTTTTCGAAATATAAAAGTAAAATTTTTATGTTAGAAAATGTTCGTTTTAATATTGGTGAAAATAAAAATAGTAAATCTTTATCTAAAAAATATGCAAATATGTGTGATATTTTTGTTATGGATGCTTTTGCTACTGCACATAGAAAACATTCTTCCACATATGGAATAATTAATTTTGTACCTATATCTTGCATAGGATTATTATTTAATGCTGAAATTAAAGCTTTAGCTAATATTGTATCTAATCCAATTAGACCATTAGTATCAATTGTAGGTGGAGCTAAAATATCAACAAAATTTAATGTTTTAAATTATTTAGGTTCTATATCTGATAATTTAATAGTAGGAGGTGGTATATCTAATACTTTTATTGCTATTAATAATAATGTAGGTAAATCATTATATGAACCTTCTTACATTAATAAAGCAAAAAAATTACTTAGTAAGTATAATATATTTTATCCTGTTGATAGTAGAATAGGAAAAAAATTTTCTAAAAATGCTAAAGCTTATTTACGTAATATAAATAGTATTTCAGATAATGATGAAATAATGGATTTTGGTGATAAAACTATTAATTTAATGTATAATATTTTAATAAAAGCCAAAACTATATTATGAAATGGACCTGTTGGTGTTTTTGAATTTCCTAATTTTAGAGAAGGTACTAAATGTATATCTGAAGTAATAAAAAAAAATCAACCGTTTACTGTTGTAGGTGGTGGAGATACTATAGCAGCCATAGAATATTTTAATATTGTTGATAAAGTTTCTTATATATCTACAGGAGGAGGATCTTTTTTAAAATTTTTAGAAGGTCAAGAACTTCCAGTTATATCTGCTTTAAAAAATAAATTAGATTTATTTTAAATTTTAATAATTAAATAATTAATAATATTATGAATTTTTTAAGTTTTGTTAAACCTGGTGTTTTATCTGGTAAAGATATGCATAAATTATTTAATTTTGCAAAAAAAAAAAAAATTGCTTTACCAGCAATTAATTGTATTGATACTAATTCAATAAATTCTATTCTTGAAGCAGCCAAAAAATTTAATACTATAGTTATTATTCAATTTTCTTTTTCTGGTTCTTCTTTTTTTATAGGTAATAATGTTTTTAAAAAAAAAAAAATTCAATCTGCTATTTATGGTGCTATTTTAGGTGCTAAATATATACATGAAGCTTCTATATATTATAAAGTTCCAGTAATTTTGCATACTGATCATTGTACTAAAGATTATTTATTATGATTAGATGGTTTATTAAATTATAGTAAAGATTTTTATAATAATTATGGTAAACCTTTATTTAGTTCACATATGATTGATTTATCAAAGTGTAAAATTAAAGATAATTTAGATATATGTTGTTATTATTTAAATAAATTTAAAAAATTAAATATAAATTTAGAAATGGAATTAGGATGTACAGGAGGAGAAGAAGATGGTTTAGATAATAGTCTTATATCTCGTAAATATTTATATACTTCTCCTAAAGATGTATTATATGCTTATAAAAGATTAATTAAAATTAGTAAAATTTTCACTATAGCAGCTTCTTTTGGTAATGTACATGGAGTATATAAATCTGAAAATATATTTTTATTACCAGATATTTTATTAAATTCTCAAAAATTAGTAAGTGAAACATTTTCTATGAAAATTAAAAATCCATTAAATTTTGTTTTTCATGGTGGTTCTGGTTGTGAAGAAAAGATTATTAGAAAATCTATTTCTTATGGTGTTATAAAAATTAATTTAGATACTGATATACAATGATCTTCGTGAAAAGGTGTATTAAATTATTATTTAATTAATAAAAATTATTTAAGTTCTCAATTAGGTAATCCTAATGGAAAAGATAAACCTAATAAAAAATTTTATGATCCTAGAGTATGATTAAGAAATAGTCAAAAATATATTATTAAATATTTATCTAAAATTTTTAAAATATTAAATTGTTTAAATTTATTAAAAAATTAAATATTTTATATATTTATTTTAGTAAAAATTTTATGTAAAATTTTATATTTATTTTTTTATATAACTATTTATTTAAATTTATTTTATTTAAAATATTTTTGTGAAAATAAAATTATGATTAATTATTTAAAATTTATTATTAAATTTGATAAGAATTGTTTTTTATAAAATATTTTTTTAATAAATAATATTTTTTATTGAATTTTTATTAATTTTAATAAATTTATTTTATTTTTTAAAATTAATTAAATTAAAAAATATATTTTAAAAATTTTTTAATTAATGATTTTGACCTGTTATTTGTATATTAGATACTAAAATTGATCCTGTTCTTATAGAAGAATAGATATTAATATCATTACTCATATCAAGTATATTTTTAAATAATTTTTTTAAATTTCCTGATATTGTTGCTTCATTTATAAAAGATGTAATTTTACCGTTTTTTACTAAAAAACCAGATATACCTTTAGAGTATAATCCTGTTGTTATATTTACTCCTTGACCTAATAATTTATCTATTATTAAACCATTATACATTTTCTTAATTAATTTTTTGTAACTAATATTTTTTTTTTTATTTATAAAACACCAATTATGTATACCACCTGAATTACATGTATTTTTAATATCTAATTTTTTAGATGAATATGTGTCTAATATTCATGTTTTTAATTTACCTTGTTTGATTAAATAATATTTATAGGTATTTGAACCTTCATAATCAAATGGTTTAGATCCTATACCTTTATATATAAAGGGATTTTCTATAATATTCATTCATTTTGGTAATATTCTTTTATTTATTTTATTTAACATAAATGATGTTTTATTATATATATTATAACCGTTAATAGATTTACTTAAATATTGAAATATTTCTGTACTTGTTTCTTGATTAAATATTACTGAAATTTTTTGAGTATTTATATGTTTTATATTTGTTTTTTTTTTAATTTTTTTAAATATTTTTTTACTTAAATAATGATATTTATTCATTAGATCTAATAATTTATGACTACATATATATATATAATCTTGTTCCATAAAAGATTTTTTTTTTATTATCATATTTACAATGATTAAATATAATTTAGTAGAAAAAGTTTTTATTTTTTTATAATCATTATATATTCATATACTATTTTTATTTTTACTAAATGTTATTCCTTCACTTATTAAATATTTATTTAAATTTAAAGTATTTTTTTCTATATTTTTTGAAATAATAATCATATCTTTTACACATATATTATCATTAAATATTAAACCTAAATTTGGTTCATATTTTTGGTTATATAAATTATAATTTGTTAATTGATTATATTTATCAATAGAAATATTTTTAATATTATTATTTATATAGTTAATACATTGTAAAATAGTATTTTTTTTAAAATTATTACATGTTATATAATATTTTCTATTATTTTGATAAACTGTAATACTAATATTAGTATCTTTAATATAATTTATATTTTCTAATTTTTGGTTTTTTATTTTTAAATTAGTTTCATTATTGATTCATACTTTTATTTGTATATTTCCTTTAATATATTTTTTTAAAATATTAAAAGTTTTAATAATTTTCTGATTAATTGTTTTAGAATTTGTTTTTTTGTTATTCATATTTTTAAATTATTGTATTATAATAATTTATTATAAGTTAATTATTTGTTAAATCAAAATTATTATTTTGAGGAAAAATATGAGTTTAAAGAATATTCCTGTTGGTAATAATATACCAAATGATATTTATAGTATTATAGAAATATCTTCAGGATTTTATCCTGTTAAATATGAATATAATATACATTATAATGCTTTATTTGTAGATAGATTTATTAATGTACCAATGTTTTATCCATGTAATTATGGTTATATAAATAATACTTTATCTAAAGATAATGATCCTTTAGATGTTTTAGTAATATCTCCTTATCCTTTAATTCCTCAATCTGTAATACATACTCGTCCTGTAGGATTATTAAAGTTAATTGATGAATCTGGAGAAGATTTTAAAATTTTATCTGTGCCTAATTATGATGTTTCTAATCATTATAATCATATTCAAGATATAAATGATGTAGATAAACTATTATTAGATCAAATAAATTATTTTTTTGAAAATTATAAATCTTTAGAAAAGAATAAATGAGTTGAAAATAAAGGTTGAGAAGATGTACATGCAGCTAAAGAAATAATTTCTTCTTGTAAAAAATAATATTTATAAATTAATATGTCTTTGTATATTAAATTTTAATAAATTATTTTTATATTTTTTTGTAATAAAATTAATGAATAGTGTGTAGTGTTTTTTCAAAGTTATTTTTATTTTTTAAATTTATATTCTTTTTTAAAAAAAAAATTTTTATTTTAGATTTATATTTTTTGATTTTTAAATATTTTTATCAAAATTAACATTTTATATATATAATATATTAAAATAAAAATTTTAATTAATTTTAAAATTATTTTATTAAAATTAATAATTTTTCTTTAATTTTAAATATTAGAGTAATTTTATCTGTTTTAATTTTTTATTTGAATTTATTTTTAGTTATTCATTTTTATTTTCGTCTTCTTTTTCTAATTTTATTCCTATTAATTTTAATATTAATAAATATAAATTAATAAAATCTAAATATAATATTAATGCTCCTAATATTGAATATTTTCTAAATTGTTCATCATGTTCACTAGTAATATAGTGTCCTATTTCTTTTAATTTTTGAGTATCTCAAGCTACTAATATAGAAAAAGATAGTATACCTAAATATGAAATTATTCATATTAAATAATCATTTTGTAAAAAAAAATTTATTGTAGTAGCAATCATAATACCTATTAAAGACATTAGTGCTAAATTACCCATTTTAGTTAAATCTTGTTTAGTACTATATCCTCATATACTCATTATCCCAAACATTATACTTGTTGTCAAAAATGTTGTTGTTATAGATATATATGTATATATTAAAAATATACTAGAAATAGATAATCCTGTTAAAATAGAATAAAATATAAATAAGGCTATAGCAAAATTAGCAGATAATTTATTTATCATATTAGAAAGTGCAAAAACAACTATTAATTGTAATATTAATATTGTAACTAAAAAAAATTGATTAAAAAATATTATTTCTAATAAAAAAGGTATTTTAGTTGTATATCATGTTGTAAATGAAGTTAATAATAATCCGCATGACATTCATCCGTATACATTATTAATATAGGAATGAATTGTACTTATACTACTATCATAGTAGTAATATGAATATTTTTTCATAGTATTTTTTATATATTTATATTAAATCAATTTATCATTTTTTTTCAAGCTTTTTTAGCTATCTTTTTATTATAAGTAGATCTATAGTCTGCAAAAAAACCATGTTGCGCTTTTTTATATATTATAATTTTATTTTTTTTATTAATAGAAGTTATTTTTTTTCTCATTTTATTTACTGTATTCAAAGGTATACTTTCGTCTTTCTCACCGTATAAACCTAATACTGGTATTTTAATTTTATTTCCTATATCTATAGGATGAATTGGATGATTATAATTTCTTATACCAAATATTCTACCATATCATATTACTGCAGTTTTTATATGATATGTTTGAAAATAAGTAAATAATCAAGTTATTCTACCTCCTCAACAAAATCCTGTTATACCTATTCTGTCAGTTTTATATTTTTTTTTTAATCATTGTATTAAGTTAATAATATCATTAATAATAATTTTATCTGATAAAGTATTTACTTTATTTCTTAAATCATTAATATTTTGTTTAAAATCAATATTTTTAATTCTAAATAATAATTCTGGTGCTACAGATATATATTTATTTTTTGATATTTTTTTACATATGTTTTTAATATTTTTATTTACTCCAAATATTTCTTCTATTATTATTATTATTTTTTTTTTAGAAGTATTTTTTTTAGGTATACAGTAATATATTGGTAATAAATTTTTATCTTTTGTTTTTATATATTTTTTTTTAATTTCTATTTTTTTCATAATATATATATAAAATATTTTTTTATTAAAATATTTGATAATTATAAATTATTTTTTTTATAAAAATTTAATTTATTTATTTTTTTTTTGAATATTTTACTAATTTTAAATTTAAGTATTTTTTTGGGATATATAATATATTTTTTTTTATTTTTTGGATTTATTCATTTTTTTATTTGTGTTTTTTTTATAAAAAATTTTCCAAAATTTTTTATTTGAATAACTTTATTTTTTTTAATATAAAATATTATTTTTTTAAAAAAATTAGTAATTACTATATTAATTTTTTTTTTACCTATTTTTTTTTTTTTTTTAATATAATTAATTATATTATTTTTATTATAATGCATTTTTAATCTTTAATTATTGCAAAAAAATTTTTTTTTAACATTTTTTTACACTTATTAATTATTTGATTTATTTTATTATCTTTTAATGTTTTACAATTGTCTTGTATTACTATTCTTATAGTAATATTTTTTTTATTATTTTTTTGTAAATTTTTGTTTGTATATGTTTTAATTATATTAACTTCTTTGATTCTTTTTTTATTAACTATATAACATTTTTGAATTATTTCTGTTATTCAAATATTATTTGGTATTATAATTGTAATATCTCGAGTATTAAAAGGATATTTAGATATATTTTTAATTTTTTTATTTATTGAAAATAAAATATTTTTTATTTTTATTTCAAATAAATATATAGGATATTTCAGAGAAAAATAGTTTTGTATTTTTTTATTTAATTTACCCATTAAACCTATTTTTTTATTATTAAAAATAATTTTTGTATTCTGATTAATATCTAAAATTTTATATTTAGATTTTTTTATGTTATAAAGAAAAAATTTATTATATTTTTTAAAAAAAAATTCTAAATCTCCTTTAATATCATAAAAATCAAATATTTTTTTTTTTTTAAAAAATCAATTTTCTTTATTTTTGTGTCCATAAATTACAGCTGAAAAAATTTTTTTTTGGTAAATTTTATTTTTTTTTTTTATATAACATGTTCCTATTTCAAAAATTTTAATATTTTTATTTTGTCTTTTAGTATTTGTATATATATTTTTAACTAATCCTGGTATTAATGATGTTCTCATATATGTCATATCTTGAGATATAGGATTTAAAATTTTAATATATTTATGATTATTTTTAAAAATATTTTTATCTTTAGAATTAGAAAAATGAAAATTTATTACTTCTTTATATCCTATATTAGTAAAAAAAATTTTAATTTTATTTATTATTTTTTTATAATAATTTTCTTTATTAAATATTAATTTAGTATTTCATGATTTTTTTGGGATATTATTATATCCATATTTTTTTATTATTTCTTCAACTAAATCTTCTTTAATTTTTAAATCATATCTCCATAAAGGAGTTTTAACATATATTTTTTTTTTTTTAATTATTAATTTACATTTTATTTTTTTTAATATATTTATAATATGTATTTTTTGGATATTTATACCTATATTTTTATTTATATCTTTATAAATTAAATTTATATATGTAGATTTATTTTTTTTTTTTTCTTTAGTAATTATATTACTAACTTTACCTCCACATATTTTTTTTAAAATATGTGATGTTTTTTCTAAAAAATAATTTTGTGTATTTTTATCTATGTTATTTAAATATTTATTTTTGAAACAAAAAATATTTTTTTTAATTTTTTTAATATATTTTATATTATATAATGGAGCTATAATAATTAAATTTTTTGTTTTTTTATTTACTATAAATTTTTTTGTATTTGAAATATTTAAATAAATTTTATTTTTTTTATTTTTATTATATTTTTTAATTTTATCTAAATCAAAGTAAATAATTTTTTGCCCAGATTCTATTAAAATATATAACATTATATCTATAATATTATTTTTATATTGAATATCTAGTTTTGTTAGTCTTTTTTTGATAATATTAGGTGTTTTAAATTTATATAAATGAATTTTTTTTATTATTAAATATTTATAATTTATAATATATTTTTTATTAATATCTTCAATTTTAATTGAAAAATTATTTTTTATTTTATTTTTTTCTATATATATTTTTTTTTTATATTTATTTTTTTTTAATGTTGATAATTCTCTAGTTAAACCATATACATTATTACAATCGAATCTGTTATAAGGTATATTAATTTCTAAGTAATTATATTTTTGAATTAATTTTATTTGTTTCTTAAATTTGTTTTTATATAATATATATATATATATACCTTTTATTTGAATTTTGTAATAAAAAAGGCTTATATTTTTTTTAATATTTTTTATATGTATAAATATATTTTTATTTTTTAAATTTTCTTTTATATTTTTGATATATAAAGTAATATTATTTTCTATTTTAATTTCTGATAAATATTCATTAATATTTTTATGAAATAAAACTTTTTTAAAAATATATTTTTTATTTATATTATTAATATTTGAATTTTTAATTTCAAAACCATTTTTATTTAATACAGATATTATATTTTTAATATTTAAATTACTCTTATAATATTCTCTTATTCAATCTTCAAAAAATTTCATTATTTTAAAATTGATCTAAAAATTCTATGTTATTATTATATAATAATCTTATATCGGAAATATTATATTTAATCATTAATAATCTTTCGATACCCATACCTAAAGCAAATCCTGAATATTCTTTAGGATTTATTTTAGAATTTTTTAATATTTTAGGATGTATCAATCCACAGCCAAGAATTTCTAATCATTTTTTATTTTTAAATTTAATATAAATTTCTAAAGAAGGTTCAGTAAATGGGAAATATGCTGGAAGAAATTTTTTTTGTATTTTTTTTCTAAAAAAATAATTAATAAATTCATTAATTATATATTTTAGATTAGTAAGATTAATATTTTTGTCAATTACAAAACATTCTAATTGATGAAACATAGGAGTATGAGTATGATCATAATCTTTTCTAAATACACATCCGGAAGTAATAATTTTTACAGGTGGTTTTATATATTTTAAACATCTTATTTGCATACATGATGTTTGTGTACGTAATAATTTTTTTCTATTTATTCAAAAAGTATCTTTTTTAGATCTAGAAGGATGATATTTATTAATATTTAATGCATCAAAATTATGATATATATCTTCTATTTCATTACCTTGAATATTTTTAAATCCTAATTTATAGAAAAAATTTTCTATTTTACTAATTATTTTAGTAATAGGATGCATATTTCCTTTTGTAAGAAAACATCTTCCTGGTAATGATAAATCTATATAAATATTTTTTTTTGAATATTGATATTTTTTTTTTAATATATTAATGTTTTTTTTAATATAATTTTTTATATTATTAATTTTTTTTCCAAATTTAGGTTTTAATTTTTTAGGAATATTTTTGATTAATTTTATTAAGTTAGTAATTTTACCTTTTTTACTTAAATATTTTTTATATAATTTAACGACATGATTATTATTTTTGACTTCTTGAATTTCTTTATTAAATTTATTAATTATTTTTTTAGAATTAAACATTTAAAGAAAATTATTTTTTTTTTATTAATAACATTAATTTATCAAATGATGATGGATTATTTTTAATAATATCAACTAACATTTTTCTATTAATTTTGATTGAAACATCATTTAATTTTTTAATAAATTTACTATAAGATATACCATATTCTCTTACTTTGGCATTTATTTGTATTATTCATAGTTTTCTAAAATTTCTTTTTTTTTGTTTTCTATCTCGATAAGCATATTGTCCTGCTTTAATAGTTGCTTGATATGCAGATCTATATGTTCTAGATCGAGAACTATAATATCCTTTAGATAATTTTATTATTTTTTTATGTTTTTTACGAGATGTTATACCTCTTTTTACTCTTACCATATTTTTCTCTTATTATAAATAAGGAATTCCTCTAGTTATTATTTTAGCATTTATTTTATTTACTATTTTTTTATTACGTAAATGTCTTTTTCTTTTTTTATTTTTTTTAGTTAAAATATGACGTAAATTAGTTCGTTTAAATTTTAATTTTCCTGAAGAAAGTTTTTTAATTCTTTTAACAACAGCATGAATAGTTTTAATTTTTGGCATATATTATTATTTTTTTTGAGGATTTAAAATCATAATAATTTGTCTATTTTCAGTTTTTTTAGAAAAAAATATTAATTGTGATATATTTAATAATTTTTCTTTAATTTTATTTAACATATTTAAAGCTATATTTTTATGTATTATTTCTCTTCCTTTAAATCTCATAATTATTTTAATTTTATTACCTTTTTTAAGTAATCTTTTAATATTTTTAATTTTAATATTAAAATCATTTATGTTAGTACTAGGTCTAAATTTTATTTCTTTAATATTTATAATTTTATTTTTTTTATTTTTCTTTTTTTTATTGTATAAAAATCTACCATAATTTAATATTTTACATATTGGTGGGGTACTATGAGTATTAATTTCTACCAAATCTAAATTATTTTTTTTAGCTATTTTAATTGCTTCATTAGTTTTAATTATTTTAATATTTTTATGTTTTTCTCCAACTATTTTTATTATTGGTGATTTTATTTCATAATTAATTCTATGTATTTTACCAACATATATTTTTTTATAAATTTTAATAATTTTTTTCTCCTTTAATATTTATTTTTTTTTTTAATTTTTTTTATTAATTTTTCTATTTTCATTATAGAAAAATTATTAAATTTTCTTACATTAACAGTTTTAGAAAGTATTTCTTTATCGCCGCATACTATCATGTAAGGTATTTTTTGTAAAGTATGTTTTTTAATTTTAGAGTTTATTTTTTTATTTCTAAAATCTGTTATAGATCTAATATTATTTTTTTTTAATAATTTTAATATATATTTACAATATTTTTTATGTTTTTCAGAAATATTAATTATTACAACTTGTATTGGAGATAACCATGTAGGTAATCAACCATTATGTTTTTCTATTAATATACCTATAAATCTTTCCAATGAACCTAATACAGCTCTATGAATTATTATAGGATTTTGTTGTATATTTTTTTTATTTAAAAAATTTATGTTTAATTTTTTTGACAAATAAAAATCTAATTGTATTGTACCGCATTGTCATTTTTTATTATAAGAATCTTTTAAAACAAATTCTATTTTTGGGCCATAAAAAGCACCTTCTCCTTTTTGGATTTTAAAATTAATGTTTTTTTCTTTTAAAATATTTATAAGTTGATTTTCTGATTTTTTTCATGTTTTTTTATTACCTAAATATTTTTTAGGTTTTGTAGATATAAAAATACTAATATCTTTTAATTTAAATATATTATATATTTCTTGTATTAATTCTATACATTTAGTAATTTCTTTTTTAATTTGTTTTTTTGTACAAAATATATGTGCATCATCTTGTGTAAATGATCTTGTTCTCATTAGTCCATACAATGATCCTGAGTATTCATTTCTATGACATATTCCAAATTCTGATATTCTTATAGGTAAATTTTTATATGATATTTTTTTTTGTCTATATATATCTATATGTCCTAAACAATTCATAGGTTTAATACATAATTTTTTTTTTTCAGATATTGTGCTAAAAATAAAACTACTATAATTTTTTCAATGTCCACTATTTTTTCACATATTTTTATTTATTAAATATGCGCTTTGAACTTCAATATAATTATATTGATCATTTTTTTTTCTTAATAATTTTTTAATATTTTTTAATAAAATAAATCCTTTGTTATGTCAAAATATTATTCCAGGAGTTTCTTTATTTGTATGATATAAATTAATTTGTTTATTTATAATTCTGTGATCACATTTATTATTTATATTTGTTTTATTTGAATGTTTACATGTGTATTTTTTTTTACATTTTGTTTTTATCATTTTAAGTTCCAAGTAATTATTTTATAATTATTATTATATAATTATTATTTTTTTTATTTTTATTATTTTTAAAAAATTTAATTTAGTAGGTATATAGTGAATTTTAGAAATCATTTGTTATTTTCAATTTATTTTATATTTTTTTTTATAAAATTTTTTAGTATTTTACATTATATAGATTTATGACATATAATTTTTGCTGGATTAATAACTTGTTTATTACCAGATATAGATCACCCCAAATCTTTTATAAATTGAAATTTTTTTTTTTTAATATATTGAAATTTTTTTACTCATAGAAAAATTACACATAGTTTATTATTTTTAATAATTTTATTTTTTATTCTATTTTATTTAAATTTTATTTATTTAAATTTAAATTTAGATATAATTATAGGAATGTTATTAGGATATTTAAGTCATATTATAGCTGATATGTTTACTTATAGAGGAATATATTTTTTTTGACCTTTAAATATAAAAGTAAGATGTCCTTTATGATTTTTTTTTCATATTAGTAAAATTAATTTTTGTTTATGTATTTTATTTATTTATTATTTTTTTTTATAAAAATATGTTTATATTATATCAATCTAATGATTTAGAAATATTACAACATGTATTGCTTTATAAATTTAAAAAAATTAATAAGCGTGAATATATAGCAAATAATATTATTTTGGTACCAGATCATAATTTATCTTTTTTTTTAAAAATGTTTTTATCTAAAAATTTAGGTATTTGTGCTAATTTTGATTTTTTTTTACCTGCTAAATTTATATGAAATATTTATAGAATTTTTATATCTGATATTCCTGAAGATTATTTTTTTGAAAAAAATAATTTAGTTTTTGTAATTATGAATATATTACCTAAATTATTACATTTTAATGAATTTTTAGTAATCAAAAAATATTTATCTAATGATATTAATTATAATAAATTATTTAGTATATCTTATAAAATAGCTGATATTTATGATAAATATTTAATGTATCGTGTAGATTGATTATATAAATGAGAAAAATTTGGTTTAATAGATAATTTAAAAAACAATTTTCATCAATTATGACAATCTTTTTTATGAAGAGAAATTATTAATTTTTATAATAAAAAGTTTAATTGTAATTGAAATAGATGTAGTATTTATTATAAATTTTTAAATTTAAAGAATAAAATTAATTTAAATATTTTAAAAAAAAAAATTTCTGAATTATATATTTTTAATATTTCCTATTTACCTCCAATATATTTAAATACTATATATATATTATCTAAATATATTAATGTACATTATTTTATAATTAATCCTAGTTCTGAATTTTGATTTGATAAATTTAATTATAGTAAAAAAAATTTTTTTATTTTAAAAAAAAATATTGAAGGAATTAAATTTACTTTATATAAAAAAAATCCATTATTATTAAATAATTGTAAATTTTTTGCTGAATATTTATTTTTATTTCAAGAATTTGATTTTATTGAAATTAATTGTTTTATACAATTTTCTAAAAAAAGTATTTTAAATATCATTAAAAATGATATTTTAAATTTTAAAAATTCTTTTATTTTGAATAAATTTTTAAATAAAAAAAAAATAAATAATAATAATTCACTAATTATTAATAGTGCTAGTGGATATATAGATGAATTATTAAAATTAAAATTTTTTTTATTAAATTTAATTCAAAAAAAAAAATATTATGTTAACGATATACTAATTGTAGTAAGTGATTTGCATATATATTATCCATATATTCGTACTATTTTTTCTGATGTATTATGTAAAAAATATTTACCATTTTATATTATGGAAGAAAATTATATTTTTGATAAAAAAGTATTAAATTTATTTGTAGATTTATTAAATATTTCTAATGTAAAATTTACATTTAGTAAAATTTTATATTTTTTAAAAAATGAAATTTTTTTAAATAAATTTAATATTAATATTAATGAATTTAATATTATTTTAAATTTTATTGAAAATGATGGTATTTGTGTGGATATAAATAATTTTTTAATTAATGATAGTTTATATAAATTTAATTATATTACTTTATTAGAAAGTATTAAACGTATATTGTTAGGTTATGCAATAAATGAAAAATATTGTTCTTGAAATGATATAATTCCTTATCCAACAATAAGTAATAATTATTTTTATAATTTAATAGGTAAATTATCTGATTTTATATTTAAAATTTTTTATTGAAAAAATATTCTTAAAAAGAAACATTTTTTTTGTAATTGAATTAAAATTTGTAAAAATTTTTTAAATGTATTTTTTTCGGAAAATATTATTGAAAATAATTTTTTTTTAAATCATAAAGTTTGATTTTATTTATATCAAAAATATAAATTATTTTTTTTTAAAAAAAAAATTACAATTAATTTATTTACTAAAATTTTTATTAGTTTTTTAAAAAAAAAAAAAAATAAAAGATATTCATTAAGTCATTTAAATTTTAGTTCTTATGTAAGTTTACATGGAATACCCTTTAAAATAATTTGTTTTTTAGGTTTAAATGATAATATTTATCCTAAATATAAATTAAATTATAACTTTGATTTAATTTATTCTAATCCTAGAATAGGAGATAAAAATAAATTAGATTATGATAAATATATTTTTATGAAATTTTTTTTATCAGCTAAAGAAAAAGTTTATATTAGTTATTTAGATTTTTCTTTTTCAGAACATATAAAGTATTTTCCTTCTATTTTAGTAAGAAGTATTATAAATTATTTAGAAGGAAAATATTTTTTTAAAAATAAAAATACAAATAAAATATTTCTAGAATTTTATTCTTTAGATAAAAAGAAATATATTTTAAATAAAAAAAATAATAATTTTCTAATTAAAATTAAAAAAAATAAAATAATTACTTTAAATAATTTTTTTTTATTTTTATCTAATCCTATTAGATATTTTATGTCATATTTTTTAAAAATAAATTATTTTATATATGATAAAAATAATAATTATAATAATTTTTTTCAGTTTAATATTAAAAAATTTTATTTTTTTAGATTAGATATAATAAATTATTTTTTTATACATAAAAAGTTAAATAATAATATTATGTATTATTTACAATCTTTAAATATATTACCTATAAATTCTTTTGGAAAAATTTTATGAAAACAAGAGAAAATAAAAATTATTTTTTTAATTAATAATATTAAAGATATTTTTTTAAATATAAAAAAATATAGTTTTTTCTATAAATTATATGATTTTAATTTATATGGTACTATAAATTTATGTTTTAAATATGGAGTTGTTAAATGATTACCTAAAAATTTAAATTTAGTAGATGCTTTATTATTTTGGATAGAACATTTAATTTATTGTTGTTTAGGAGGTAAAAAATATAGTTATATATATGGTTATAATGGTGTGTGAAGTTTTCCCCCTATAGATAAAAAATTATCTGAAAAATATTTATATAAATATATTATATATTATTATTATTTTAATGAAAAAAATATTTTTTTTTTACCTCAATCTAGTCATTTTTGATTATGAAATACTTATAATTTAATAAATAAAAATAAATTAAATAATTTTATTATTTATAGAATGAGAGATAAATTAAGAGATATTTTATATGGTAATTATTTTTTTAGTGGTGAATTAAATAATTTTTTTATATATAATTATATAAAGAAATTTAATTTTAAGTTAGATTTAGATTTTATTATTTATAAAGCAGAAGATTGATTATTAACTATGTTTAATTATTTAATTTTGAATATTTAAGTTTATGTATAAAAAAAATAGTTTTTTAAATATTTATTTAGGTCAAACTAATTTAATAGAAGCTTCTGCTGGAACTGGGAAAACTAATTTAATATCTTTATTATATTTACGTTTATTATTAGGTATAAATATAGAAAAAAAATTTTCTAATTTATTTATTAAAAATATTTTAATTGTTACTTTTACAGATTTAGCTACGTTAGAAATTAAAAATAGAATTTTAGATAATATTAAAAATTTACGTTTATCTTGTATTAAAGGATATTATATTAATAATATTATAAAAGATTTTTATTTTTATGTTAAAAATATTCCAAATATTATAGATCTATTAACTAGTTATGAATATTATATAGATAATATTTCTGTATTTACTATACATAGTTTTTGTAAAAAAATTCTTTATTCTAATTTTATTGAATCTAATATTGATTATAATAGTACTATAATAGATAATGAAAATGATTTAATTTATGAAATTATAATTTTATTTTGACGTAAATATTTTGGATCTTTGTCTCAAAATATAGTTAAAATTATTTTAAATATATGAATTAGTCCTATAAAACTATTTGATTTTTTATTACCTATGTTAAATTTTTTATATTTTCCTTTTAATATAAAAAATCAATATTCTTCTATAGAAGATTGTTATAATAAAATTATATTTTTTATAAATAAATTTAAAAATTATTGATTATTGAATTATAAAAATATTTATAATTTTTTAATAAATCAAAAAATATTTAATTTTTTAAATATAAAAAAATGATTTTCTAAAATTATGTCTTGATGTAAAGAAAAAACTATAAATTTTACTTTACCTTATTGTTTTAAAAAATTTAGTTTTAAATATTTAGTTAAAAAACATAATAATATATATATTTTAAAATTTTTTAATTTATTTAAATATGTAGATAATATTTTTTTAAGAATACAAGATTTTCGTAATTTTATTATTATATTTTGTATAAAATATATTAAAAAAATGCTTATTAAAATTAAAAAAAAAAATTCATATATTAGTTTTAATGATTTAATTACTAATTTAAATATTAATTTTATAAAAGACAAACAACATATATTAATTAATATAATTAGAAAAAATTTTCCAATATTATTAATTGATGAATTTCAAGATACTGATTTTTTACAATATAATATATTTTATAAAATATACATAAATAATTTTACTAAATTAAATACTAAATTAATATTAATTGGTGATCCTAAACAGTCTATATATACATTTAGAGGTGCTAATATATTTAATTATATAAAATCTAAAAAAAATATAGATTTTTTATATACTTTAAATATAAATTGACGTTCTTCTATAAATTTTGTTAAAAGTATTAATTATTTATTTAGTAGAATTAATAATCCTTTTTTACTAAAAGAAATAAAATATTTAAATGTTAATTATTCTTTACAAAATAATTTTTTTTTATTAAAAAATAGTAAGAAAGATTTTTGTATAATTTTTTTTATTTTAAAAAATTTAGATAAAAAAAAATGAAAATATAATTTAGCCGAAATATGTGCTATAAAATTATGTTATTTATTAAATAATAAAAATAGGTTTTTATTTAATGGTAAATCTAAAAGATTAATAATTCCTTCAGATATAGCAATATTAGTTCATACTAATCATGAAGTTAAATTAATTTTTAATGCTTTACAAAAATATAATTTACCTACTGATACTTCTTTAGAAAAAAGTAATGTATTTCATACTAATGAAGCAAAAGAAATATTTTTTTTACTAAAATCTATTATTAATCCAGATTCTATTACACTATTAATTAGTGCTTTATCTACTTCTTTTTTTAATTTTAATTTTAATTTAATGAAAAATATTCTTATTAATAAAATTTTTTTAAATAAATGAATTAATATTTTTTATTTTTATCAAAATATTTGAAAAAAAGATGGTATTTTAGTAATGATTAAATATATTTTAAATGATAAAAAAAATAAAAAAATATATAAAATTGATAACCAATTATTTTATAATAATATATTACATATAGGAGAAATATTAGAAAAAAAATCTTTTAGTTTAAAAAATGAATCTTTATTAATTTATTGATTAAATGATAAAATTTTAAATATTGATATACATAAAAAAGATTATTATATTAGATCTTTAAATTATGAAAATGGTATAAAAATTTCTACTATACATAAATCTAAAGGTTTACAATATAATATTGTTTGATTACCTTTTTTTTTAAATTTTCAAATAAATAATAATTATTTTATTTTTCATAATAGAAAAAATTTTAAGGTTAATATAGATTTATATAAATTTAAAAAAAATTATTTTTTTTATAAAGAAGAAATAGATTCTGAAGAAATGCGTTTATTTTATGTAGCTATTACCAGATGTATATATCAATGTAATATTTTTGTATATGATATACTAAATATTAAAAATAAAAAATTTTGTTATACATATTTAGGTAGATTATTAGGTTATGGTAAAGAATTTAATTTTAGTAAAATTAAAAAAATTATAAATAATTATTTTAAATTTAAATATATAAATTTTTATTTTTTAAATTTAATTGATTTCTTTAAAAAAAAAAAAATATTTTTTAAAAAAAAAATTAATAAAGAAAATGATTTTTTTTCTACATCAATAAATAAAAAATATGTTTTAAATTTTTCTAATATTATTAATAATAAATTATATGCAAATAATTTAATAAATATTCATAATTTTGAATTTGAGAAAAATAATAATTCTCTTTTACCGAAAGGGAAAAATATCGGTAATTTTTTTCATAAAATTTTAGAAAAAATTAATTTTTTAAATTTATTAGATAATAATATTATTTTATACAATATGTTAAAATTTAATATATCTAAAACTTTTTTTTTTAATATTAAAAGAATATTATTTAATTTTTTAAATGTTAAATTATTTGATAATATTAGTATAAATAATAAAAATATTTCTTTTTTTTATAAAGAATTTGATTTTTTTTTACCTATAACAAATGTATTTAATTTTAAAAAATTTAATAAAATTATTATAAAATATGATTATATTTCTAAATTAAGTCAAAAAATTCAATTAAATAAAAATAATTTTACAGGTTTTTTTAATGGAGTAATTGATTTATTATGTATTTATAATAATAAATATTTTATAATAGATTATAAATCGAATTGATTAGGTAATAAATATATTGATTATATTAATAAAGATTTATATAAAGTTATTAGTTTACATCGTTATGATATACAATATCAATTGTATACGTTAGCTTTACATAATTATTTAAAATTAAATCTTAAAACATATGATTATAATATAAATTTTGGTGGAATTTATTATATATTTTTACGTGGTTTATTATTAGATAATAATTATAATTCTTTTACAGGTATTTTTTATACTAAACCAAATTATTCTTTAATTAAAAAGTTAAATTATTTTTTTAAAAAAAACTAATGTTTAGTGAAATAAATAATTTTATAATTAAATGTATTAAAAAAAAAGAAATTAAATTTATAGATTTATACTTTTCAAAAATATTTGATAATAATAGTTTTGAGTCTGATATAATAATGTTATTTGCTGTTTTAGTAAGTTTATCAAGTAGAAATGGTAATATATGTCTTTCTTTATCAAATATTTTTAGTAAAGATATATTTTCTAATTATATATTAAATTTTTTAGAATATTTTTTTATAAAATATTTATCATTAAGTGATTGTATAAATATTTTATTTAAATTTAATGTGTTAAGTAAAAATTATTACATAAAAACTACTCCTTTAATTTTTTATAATAATTGTATTTATTTATATAAATTTTGAATATATGAAGAATATGTTGTTAATTTTATTAATTTAAATTTTTCTATAAAAAATAATAATTTTATTAATAAAAGTATTTTATTAAAATATTTAGATAAATATAATTTAGATATATATCAAAAAATTTCTGTAATAGGTGTTATTTTAAATAAATTTACTATTATTTCGGGAGGTCCTGGTACAGGAAAAACTACTTTAATATCTTTATTGGTTTTCGTTCTATATAAAATATATAAATTTAAACATAGTAATTGTATAAAAATTATTTCTTTTACTGGTAAATCTTCTTCAAATATTACTTTTTCTTTAAAAAAAAATTATAATTATTTAAATATAAATTCTACTTTTAAAAAAATATTACCTAAAAAAGCTATTACAATTCATAAATTTTTAGGTTTTAATTATAATAAAAATATTATTAATAATAATATTAATACTGATATTTTGATTATTGATGAAGCGTCTATGATTGATATATCATTAGCATTTTATTTATTTAATTCTATTAAATATATTAAAAAAATTGTTTTTTTAGGTGATAGTAATCAAATAGGTTCTATAGAACCTGGTTCATTTTTTAATATCATATGTAATTTATATTCTAAACAAAAATATTATAAATCTGGAATTTTAAAAAAAATATTTTGAAATGTTTTAAATATAAAAAACAAAAATAATACTTATATATCTTATATAAATAATATTTTTTTTTTAAAAAAAAATTATCGATTTAAAAAAAATATTTATTTATATAAATTTATTAATTTTATTAAATTAGGTTATATAAAATATATAGATAATTTTTTATATGAAAATAATTTTAAAAATAATTTTAATTTTTATGATTCTGATAAATATAATTTTAATTTTTTATTAAATATTTGTGTAAAAAATTATATGAATTATATAAATTTTATTAATTTAAAATTTAATTTCAAAAAAATATGGAAAGTATTTAATAAATTTCAAATTATTTGTGTTATTAAAAAAACTTATTTAGGAATTAATTTTTTAAATAAATATATTAACAATTTTTTTTTAAAAAATAATTTAGTAAAAAATATAGTATATTTTTCTAATTTAAATTGTTATCATTATATGGGTGAACCATTAGTTATTACTAAAAATAATAATGATTTAAAATTATATAATGGTGATGTTGGTTTTTTTATTTTTTTGAAAAAAAAATTTAAGTTGTTATTTTTAGATGTAAATAAAAATAATAGATTTATTTATTGTATTAATTTAACTAATTGAAATAATACATGAGCAGTAACTGTTCATAAATCTCAAGGTTCTGAGTTTAAACATATATTATTAATTATACCTAATTATTTCTCTACTTTATTAAGTAGAGAAATAATTTATACAGCTATTACACGTGCTAAAAGAAAAGTTACTATTTATGCTGATAAAAATATTTTTTTATCTAGTATAAAAAAAAAAAAAAAAACTTTTAGTAATATAGCTAATAAATTATTAATTTAAATATTAAAATTATTTTACTTTTATGATAAATTATTATCCATATTTAAAATTATTAATGACATTATTTATTTTGATCAATCCTATAAGTTTAATACCTATATTTATAATATCTATAGATAGTATTATTAAAAAAGAAAGGAAAAAATACAATATTTGTATTAATTTAATAATGTTTTTTATATTATTTTTTTCTTTTTTATTGGGAAAAAAAATTTTAAATTTATTTGATTTAGATATTAATATATTACAAATTACTGGTGGTTTATTGATTTCTTTAAATGCTTTAAATACTTTAAGTGATAATACTAACAATAACAGTAATTTAAATAAAAAAAATATTAGTTATATTGAATTACTTACTCCTATGTCTTTTCCATTAATGGCAGGACCTAGTTCTATAGCAATGTTAATTTCTTATAGTAATAGTTGTAGTAGTTTTTTAGAGTATTTTGTTTCTATTTTTTTTATTATGTTTTTTAGTTTTTTATGTTGATTATTTTTTGAATTTGTTTTACTTTTAAGAAATTATTTATCTGATATAATAATTTTATTTTTTAATAAAATATTTTCTATTATAATATTTTCTTTTGGAATACAAATGATTTTATTAGGTATAAAAAATTTTTTTTTATTATAATTTTTTTAATATTTAAAATAATTATTATTTTAAAATATATAAAGTTATTATATCAAAATGAATTCAAGATATATTAATACCTTTTTTAATATTTATTTCGCATTTTTTAATTATTTTTAATATTTTAATTATTTTTTTGTATTTAAATTGATTAATATTTTTTGTTATAAAATTAAATAATATATTTAATATAAGTAGTTTATTAAAATTTGTATTTTGAATTTTTTTTAAAAAATATATAGTTTTATATATATTTTTTTTTTTTAATGAATTTATTCATAATTTTATTATTTTAATATTTTGATATTTTTTATTAATTATTTTATTGAAAATATTTTTTTTATAATATATTTTATTATTACATTCTATAAAGTTAACATATTTATTTTTTAATATATTTATTTCTAGTGGAGATAAAAATTTTGTAAATTCTACATTAAATATTATATATATATGATTATAATTTTTAAAATTAATTTTATTTAAAATATTATTTTGAATTAATTTAGTTAATTCTTTAATTTTTTCTGTAAAATTTAATATAATTATTTTTGTTTTAAAAAAAAAATTTTTAAAAAATATTTTTTCATATATATATTTTCATTCTATAATTTTATTTATTACTATATTACTAGTAGTAGTATTATTAAATTTTAATTCAATACATTTTTTAATTCACATTTTATATTTATATTTTTTATATAAATTATCTCCATATATATAATAAATTTTTTTTTCAAAATTAAATTTTCAATTAGTTTTTTTTTTCATTTATTAATGATTTTTAATTACAAAATTTATAATTTTATTTTTTATATATATTATTTTAATAATATTATTTTGATTTTTTAAAAAATTATTTATAATTTTATTTTTATATATATATTTTAATATTTTATTTTTATTATAATCATTATATATAAAAATTTTTTTTTTAGTTTTACCATTAATTTGTATTGCCATTTGGATTTTAGTTTTAATATTTAAATATTTTTTATTTACTTTTGGTCATGTAGATTGGTCAATAATATTTTTATTACCCATTTTTTTTCATAAATAAAAACTTATATGAGGTGCAAAAGGATAAATTAAAATTAAATTTTTATTAATACATTTTTTTTTTAATCTATAATCATATTCATTTCTAATTTTATATTTTTTTAAAATTTTAGTAAATTGCATAATTTTTGATATTACAGTATTAAAACTATTTTTTATATTTATATCTTGATTTATTTCATATATTGTTTTATTTAAAAAATATTTTATTTTTTTTTGTTTTTTAATATTATTATTTTTATAATTTATTATTTTTTTATTTTTAAATTTAAATACAAGTTTTCATAAACGATTTAAAAATCTATAACATCCTATTATATTTTTTTCTTTTCATTCTAAATTTTTTTCTATAGGACAGGAAAAAATTATAAATATTCTTAAAGTATCTGCTCCATATTTTTGTATTATTTTAGTAGGATTTACTCCATTATTTTTAGATTTTGACATTTTATATTTGCCAGAATATTTTATATTAATATTTTTATTTTTTAAAAAAAATATATTTTTATGATTTATTTTTTTTTTTTTAATTTTATTAAAATTAATTCATATTTTTTTATTATTTTTATTTAAATAATAATATGTATCTGCTAAAACTGTTCCTTGACAAATTAATTTTTTTACTGGTTCAATAGAATTTATTAAACCAATTTTTTTAAAAAATTTATGCATAAATCTTAGATAAATTAAATGCATATTTGCATGTTCTATACCTCCTACATAAGTATCTATAGGTAGTCAATAATTAGCTTTTTTAATATTAAAAATACCTTGATTATATTTTGGTGATGTATATCTTAAATAATATCAAGAAGATTCCATAAATGTATCTAATGTATCTGTTTCTCTATTAGTATAGATATTTTTTTTTTTAAAGTAATTTCATAATGTATTTTTTTTAAAAAAAATATCAGAAAATTTTTTATTTTTGAATTTAGGTAATTTAAATGGTAATTCTTTTTTGTTTATAGTTTTATAACTATTTTTATAATATTTAATTGGTATAGGTACACCTCAATATTTTTGTCTAGATATTACTCAATCCTTAAGTTTAAAATTAACTTTTTTTTTAATTATTTTTTTTTTAAATAATATTTTTTTAATATTTTTTATGTGTATATTTTTTTGATTTGTTTTATAATTTAAATTATATTTTTTAATAAAATAATCATGTTTTTTACAATATTTAGGTATTATAAATATAGATTGGGTATTATATAGTTCTTCAGTAAAATTTGTTACTCAAATAGGTATATAATTGTTATTTCAAGGATTAATAGCATATAATTTTGTATATATTCCTATGCATTCGTGTTTTTTTATATAAATTTTTTTTTTTATTTTTTTATATAATTTATATTTTTTTGTTTTAATTATTTCAATTATATGATGATTTATAGAAATTGATATACATATTGCATTTTTTATTAATTCTATTTCTTTTATAAAAATTTTAATGTTTTTTTTTATTGATTTAATAAATAATTTAATTTCTACTCCTTTACATTTACCAATTCACTCTTTTTGCATTTTTTTGACTTTTTTGGGTCATTTTTTTAATGTTTTTAAATCATTTCAAAGATTATTTGCATATTTAGTAATTTTAATGAATCATTGTGAAATATTTTTATATTTTACTATTGTATTACATCTTCAACATTTATTTGATATAACTTGTTCATTTGCTAATACAGTTTTATCTTTTGGACATCAATTTACTATATTTTTTTTTTTATATATCATTTTTTTTTTAAATAATTTAATAAATAATCATTGTTCTCATTTATAATAATTAGATTTACAAGTATTAATTTCTCTGTTTCAATCATAACTTATACCTAACATTAATAATTGTTTTTTCATATATTTAATATTATTAATAGTTCATTCATTTGGTGTTAATTTATTTTTTATAGCTGCATTTTCTGCTGGTAAACCAAAAGAATCTCAACCTATAGGATGTAAAACATTTTTATTTTTTAAACGTTGGTATCTAGAAATAATATCTCCTATAGTATAATTTCTTACATGACCTATATGTAATTTTCCTGAAGGATAAGGCAACATGCATAAACAATAGTATTTTTTTTTATTTAAATCTATTTTAGATTTGAATATTTTATTTTTTATTCAAAATTTTTGGATTTTTTTTTCTATTTTTTGAGGATTATATTTATTCATATTTTTTAAAAAATTATATTATTTTTTGTATATTTTTTTTATATTATTTTTAGTTTTTTTTAAAAAAAAAATCTTTTTTTTTATTATTATTATTAATATTTTCATAATTATCTTTATAATCTATTCTTTCATAAAATATATTTTGTTTTATTTTAGTAATAAAAATATTTATTTTTTCATAAATTTTTTTTTTAATAGTTGTAAATATATTTATTTTTTTATTTGTATTTTTTATTAAATAATTATTTGTATTTTTTTTTTCTAAAAAATAGTTATTAATACTTTTAATAATATTTTTTTTAGAATTTTTTTTTTTGTATTTTTTTTTTTCTCCATTTTTTTTTATTCTTTTAATAGAATAATTTGGAGTTTCTATTTTTTTATTAGGTAAAATAATTATTTTAATTTTTTTTTTTTGTTTTTTTTCTATTTTATATAAATGATTTCTTTTTTTATTTAATAAATATGTTGCTATATTTATAGGTACAATTGCATGTATTTTTTTAGTATTTTTTTTTAAAGATTCTTCTTCTATTATTCTTAATATAGATAAGGATAATGATTCATCATCTCTTATATTACCTGATCCAGAACATCTAGGACATATATTATAACTTGATTCTTTTAATGATGGATTTAATCTTTGTCTAGACATTTCTAATAATCCAAATTTAGATATATATCCTATTTGGGTTTTAGCTCTATCATTTTTAATAGTATTTTTTAATTTATGTTCAACGATTTTCTGATTTTTTAATATAGACATATCTATAAAATCAATTACTATTAATCCTCCTACATCTCTTAATCTTAATTGTCTAGCTATTTCTTCGGTAGCTTCTAAATTAGTATTTAGAGCTGTATTTTCTATATCTTTATTTTTAGTGGATTTAGATGAATTTATATCTATAGAAGTTAAAGCTTCTGTAATATCAATTGTTATAGATCCTCCTGAAGGTAATCTTAATTTTCTTTTAAAAGCTGATTCTATTTGATTTTCTATCTGAAAATATATAAATAAAGGAATATTTTTTTTATAAAATTTAATTTTTTTTATAAAATCATTTCTTTTTAATTTATGTATTAAATTTATAGCTAATTCATAAATTTTATAATTATCTATTATAATTTCATTTATATCATTATGTAAATAATCTCTAAATATACGAGTAAAAATATTATTTTCTTCATATATTAATGAGGGAGCTTTTTTATGTTTTGATTTTTTTTTAATATATTCTCAATGTTTAATTTTTAATTCTATATCAGATTTTAAAACTTCTAAAGATTTATTTATTCCTGATGTTCTAATAATTAAACCCATATTTTTAGGAAGATTAATTTTTTTTAGTTTAGATTTAATTTTATCTCTTTTTTTACCTTCTATTTTACGTGATATACCATTAGATTTAGGGTTATCTGGTAAAAGTATTATATTACTTCCTACTAAACTAATAAATGTTGTTAATGCAGCACCTTTATTTTCTCTTTCTTCCTTATTTATTTGAACTATTAATTCTTTACCTTCATATAATATATTTTTAATATTTTTTTCTTTTTTGTTTAAATATTTTTCTGAAATTTCTTTTATTGGTAAAAAACCATTTTTTTTTGATCCATATTCTATAAATACAGCTTCTAAACTAGGTTCTATTCTAGTAATTTTACCTTTATAAATATTTAATTTTTTTTGTTTATATTTAGTATTTTCTATATTTAAATCATATAATTTTTGTCCATCTACTAAAGCTATACGTAATTCTTCTTTTTGTGTTGCGTTAATTAACATTCTTTTCATTTTTACTTCTCAATTTTATATAAAATATTTTTAGTATATTTATATATTTACTTAATTTTAAATATTTATTATTACATATTTTTTTTATGTATTTTATATATTTTATTTTATGTTTTTTAAAAAAATTAATTATAATATTTATATGAAAGAAAAATTTTTTTTAAATTTTATTACTATTGATTATTATTCTATAAATCAAAGAATTGATAATTTTTTATTTAAAAAAATTAAAAATATATCTAAATGTAAAATATATATATTATTACGTAAGGGTAATATTAGAGTTAATAAGAAACGTGTTTTACCTAAATATAAATTAAAATTAAATGATGTAATTCGTATTCCATTAATAAATTTTAATTCTCCTAAATATATTTATGTTAGTAAAAAAAATATTTTAAAATTTAAAAAAATAATTATATATGAAGATAAATTTTTATTAATTATTAATAAACCTTATGGTATATCTGTACATGGAGGTACTGGTATACATATTAATATAATTGATGTTTTTAGAAATAAAATATATAATCAAAAATATTTAGAATTAATTCATCGTATAGATAAACATGCTTCAGGAATATTATTGTTAGCAAAAAATAGAACAGTATTATGTAAATTACAAAATGATTTTAAACTTAATAAAATAGTAAAAAAATATTTTATATTAGTTCATGGTATTTGACCTTATACTAAAAAATTAGTAGAAAATTTTATTTTTATTAAAAAAGGTAAAAAAAAATTTTCTAGAACTATTTTTAAATTTTTAAAATATATTAATAATTATACATTATTATCTGTTCAATCTTTAACTGGTCGTAATCATCAAATTAGATTACACGCAAAATATTTAGGTTTTCCAATTATTTTTGATCGTCTTTATGGTAATAAAAAATTAGATAAATTACTTTTCTCTAAAATTAAAATTAATAGATTATTTTTACATGCTTATTATATTAGCTATTTACATCCAATTTCTAATATTAAATTAAAAATTTGTATTAATTTAGATAAAAAATTATTATTAATATTAAAAAAAATAAAGAAATTTAATTTTTAATAGAGGTTATTATGGCTGTACAAAAAAGTAAAAAAAGTAGATCTAAAAGAGGTCATCGTAGATCTAAAAAAAAAATTATGTTACCTAATTTATTTTTTGATAAAAAAACAGGAAAATTTTCATTATATCATCATGTATTAAATATTAATAAAAAAAAATAAATTATTATTTTAATATTTAGTTTATTTAATTTATATAGTTAATTTTAAAATAATGTATAATATCAATAAGTTTAATTTTAACTAAAGGTAAAGGAATTATTAAATATGTCAAGTCTAGAGGAACGTATTAAAGAAATTATTAGTGATCAATTAGGTGTAAAGTTAAATGAAGTAGAAAATGATAAATTTTTTATTAATGATTTAGGAGCAGATTCTTTAGATATTATAGAATTAATTATGGCATTAGAAGAAGAATTTAATATTGAAATTTCAGATGAATTAGCAGAAAAAATAGATACTGTTCAATCATCTATTGATTGTGTTAAATCTTTAAAAAAAACAGTTCTTTAAATATCTAATTAGTTAAATTTTTATTCCTAGTAGAAATAAACTAGATATATAAATAATACTACTAGTAGCTAGTATAAATAATAGTTTCATTAATCTAAATTTAATGTTTAGATTAGTGAAATTATTACATGTATTTTTAAATAGTATTTCAAAAATTATTCACATTATAAAAGTTGATAAAAAAATTTTTATTATAAATGATTTTCAATTATATTTGAAATTAATAATTTTTCTTTTTTTTAGTTGTCAATATAATATAAATGAATTTATATATGCAGATATACTTATAGATCATGCTAATCCTGCATGTTTAAATATTTTAATAGTAAAGAAATTCATTAATTGAGTAATAATTAAATTAAATATTGCTATTTTAATAGGTATTTTAGTATTATATTGTGAATAAAAACATGGTGTTACTATTTTAATAAATATTAATCCTGTTAATCCTATAGCATAAGCTATTAATATTTTTGTTGTCATTAAAACGTCTGTAATAGTAAATTTACCATATTTAAATAATGTAATTATAATTATTTTAGAAGAAAGAATTAGTAATATAGATATTGGTATACTTAATAGTAAGGTAATTTTTATATATTTATTAATTAATTTATTGAATTTATAATTATCATTTTTATGGTAACTATTTGATAATTTAGTTAGTAAAACACTGCTTATTGTTGTACCAATTATACTTAATGGTAATTCTATTAATCTATCTGCATAATAGATTCATGAAATCGTACCTTCTTGTAAATAAGATATTATACTGCTATTAATTATTTGAGATATTTGATACATAAACATACTTAAAATAATTGGACAAATATTAATGAATATTCTTTTAATTTCTGGATGAAATATATTAATATTACTAATTTTTATTTTTAAATGTGTATTTTTTATATTAATTTTTTGGTATATTAATTGTAATATACCTCCTATAATAATTGATAAAGATAACCCATATATTGGTTTATGAAAATATTTTATAGTAAATAAACTAGAAAGAATAATTGTTATATTTAAAATAATTGGAATAAATGTGGGAGATATAAATATATTTCATATATTTAATATTGATGTTAAATATGATGATAAAGATATTAATATTATATAAGGAAAAGTAATTTTTAATATATTGACTGTTAGTTGAAATTTATTTTTATTTTTTATAAATCCGGGGGATATTATTTTAATAATTTTAGAAGAAAATATTATTCCTAATATTGTAATGATTATTAGTATTATTAGTAATATAAAGTATACTGTTGAAACTAATTCATTAATTTTTTTTTTTGATTTTTTTTGTTTATATTCAGTTAATATTGGAATAAAAACGTAAGAAAATGCTCCTTCTGCAAAAATTTTTCTTAATAAATTAGGTAATCTAAATGCAGTATAAAAAGAATCAGTTTCTATATTTATACCAAATACATTCGCTATAACTATATCTCTTAAAAAACCTATAATTTTAGATAAAAAAGTTGATAAACTAATTTTTATTATATTTCATAACATATGTATTAGAAAAATTTAAGTTATAAACAAAATATTATTATTGTATTATTAATTTTTGATTACTTTTTTTTTGTAAATTTATGATTTTATTTTTTGTATATAAAAGTATTGATTTTAAATTGTTTAATTTATTTAATGTGAATTGTTTTAATAAATTTATTTTATTTAAAAAATTATATATTTTATTATTTATTTTTTTAATATTAATATTTTTATATGCAATCATTATTATTGCTAAAAATCCTTTAGTTATTAAAGTATTACTATCTCCATTAATTAGTAATATATTTTTTTTTTTTTTAATTTTTATTCATATGTTACTTTGACATTTGTAAATAAAATTTTTTTTGCAACGTATATTTTCATTATTTAAAGGAAGTTTTTTACCTAAATCTATTAAATACATTAATTTTTCTTCGTTATTTCAGCATATTTTAAAATTATTAATTAAGTCTTTTTTATTTGGTAATTTTTTCATAATTATCTAAGTTTTTTAATTATTTTATTTAATATATATAAAAAAGTGTTGATATCTTTTTTAGAAGTATACATAGCTATAGAAATTCTACATACTCCTGGAATATTATAAAATTTCATAAGTGGTATACTACATTGATTACCTGTTCTTATTGATATTCCATATTGATCTAATAACATACCAATATCATAACAATGGTGTTGTTTTATATTAAATGAAACTAAACTTATTTTAGATAATGAACCATATATTTTAATACCATCAATTTTTTTTAGTTTATGTAAAGTATATTTAATAATTTTTTTTTCATGTTTAATAATATTTTTTATACCTATTGATTTAATATAATCAATAGCTTTACCTAATCCTATAATAGATTCTAAATTATATGTTCCAGATTCAAATTTTCAAGGTGAATTAATAAATTTTATATTTTTTATATTATTATGTTTCATATTTATATTTGCTATTATACCTCCACCTAATTTTCAAGGATTTAAATTTTTTATTATATTATTTTTACAATATATTATTCCTGTACCTGTAGGAGCATACATTTTATGACCAGAAAATATGTAAAAATCACAATTTATTTTTTTAACATTAATATTTGTATGTATAACAGCTTGTGAACCATCTATTATAGTAATAATATTAAATTTTTTAGCTATTTTAATAATTTTTTTAATAGGATTTTTAATTCCTAATACATTAGAAATATGTGTAATAGATAAAATTTTTGTATTTTTATCCAATAATGATATTAATTGATTTATATCAATATTACCTTTTTTATCTATTTTAATTATTCTTAGTTCACATTTTATTTGTTTAGAAATAATATATCATGGAATAAAATTAGCATGATGTTCTGTAATAGAAATTACAATATTATTTTTGTTAGATATATATTGTTTACTTCATATATTTGCAATTAAATTAATACCTTCAGTAGTGTTTTGTGTAAAAATAATTTCTTCAGGTGATTTTGCTTTTATGAATTTTGCTATTTTAATTCTTATTTTTTCTATATTATTAGAATTTTGATTACTTAATGTATATATACTTCTATTGACAGAAGAATAATTATTTTTATAAAGTTTATTTTGAGATTTAATAACAATTTTAGGTTTTTGAGATGTAGATGCATTATCTAAATAAACTATTTTATTACCATTAATTTTTTTTCTTAATATAGGAAAATCTAATTTTATTTTTTTTATTTTATACTTCATAAGTATGTTATTTAAATATTTTTAAATATATATAATATATCTTATTATATATATTTTTTTTATTTTGTTTTTTAAATATTTTTTTAATAAATTTTAAAATTAAAATTTTTTTTATTTTATTAAATTGAATATTTCTTGTAAGTAAGTAAAATATTTCTTTTTTATTTAAATTATTAATTTTAACATTATGTTTGCATTTTGCATTTTTATTTCATATACCTAATTTAGGTGAAGAATTTATAATTGATTTTTTACAAATACATAAATGATTATTTTTTATTATTGCTTGGGAATTATATGATTTTTTAAATATTTTTATTCATCCAGAAAAATCTATTACTCCTGGTTCTAAAGATATATTATTATGTTTTTGATAACTTTTTGTTTTATATGAATGATGTAATATATTAATTTTAAATTTTAGAAAATTTTTTCTTATAATAGATATACTATTAATATTTAAAAAAGATTTTTTTTTTAATTTAATATTACTAATTAAATTAATTTTTTTAAATTTTATAAAAAAAATATTTTTTTTTAATTTAGATTTAGTATTTAATTTAATGTTGTCTTGTAAATAAAATTTATTTTTTTTTTTATCATTTATTAATCTTAAATAATTTAAGTAAGATTTTTTATTTATACATATATTTAAATTATAATTAAAATAATTATCATTACTAATATTTATAAATTCTTCGATAATATTTAAATAAATTTTGTCATTAATAAATATATTAATATTAAAAGAATCATTTTTTTTTTTTTTAATAATTATTAAATGTATAGGTAAATTAATATAATTTTTATTAGAATTTTTATTTAAAAAATAATATTTATTTTTTATAGATGTTATTGAAAATGATTTATTTATATAAATATTTTTATGATATATAATAATTTTTTTACCCAAAATAATTATTTTATTTGATTTTATTTGTAGAATTTTTTTTGATATTTTATTTAAAATATATTCTATTTTTTGATTATATTTTTTTTTACTATTTTGTTTTTTCATAAATAATTTTTTTTAAAATTATTTTTCAAAATATTCATAACCTTTTTTTTTGATTATTTTAATTATTTTTTTATTACCTGATGCAATAATTTTACCTTTATTTAAAACATGTATTTTATTAATTTTTATATATTTAAATATTTTAAAATTATGAGTTATTAATAAAAAAGTTTTTTTTTTTTTTTTTAATTTATTTATTATTTTAATAATTATCTTAAATGTTGATAAATCTAATCCTGCGTCTATTTCGTCTAATATAATTAATTTAGGTTTTAAAAGTAATATTTGTAATATATCATTTTTTTTTTTTTCTCCTCCAGAAAAACCGTAATTTAATGATCTTTGTAAAAATTTTTTTGAAAAATTTAATTTTTTTAAATACTTAAATATTTTTTTTTTAAATTTTATTAAATTTATTTTTTTTTTACTATTGTAATATTTTTTAGAATTATAAGCTTCAAATAAAAAATATTGATTATTTAATCCAGGTATTTCAATATTATTTTGAAATGATATAAACAAACCTTGTCTTGATCTTTCATTTATAGTTAATTTATTAATATTTAAATTATTAAAAAATATTTCTCCTTTAATAATTTTGTATTTTTTGTTTCCTGCTAATGTTAAAGATAAACTACTTTTTCCTGATCCATTAGGTCCAATTAAAGCATGAGTTTCTCCATATTTTATTTTTAAATTTATATTATTAAGAATATATTTTTTTTTTATTTTAACTTTTAATTTTTTTATATTTAATATATACATATTTTTTAAAAAATGTTAAATATTTCTTTAGCTTCTAAAATAAATTCTAATGGTAATTTATCTAAAATATTTTGACAAAATCCATTGATTATCATTGATAATGCATTGTTTTTTTTAATTCCTCTTTGCATAAGAAAAAATATTTGATTTTTTTTAATATATGTAGAACTAGTTTCATGTTCTATAGATGCATATTTATTATGTGATTTAATATATGGTTGTGTGAATACACAACAATTATTACCCATCATAAGTGCATCACATTTTGTAAAATTTTTAGATTTTTTAGATTTTTTTTTAATTTTTACTAAACTTCTATTAGTATTACTACTTTTATCTAATGCTATACTTTTGGTTAAAATAAATGATTTTGTTTTTTTACCTATATGAATCATTTTAGTTCCTGTATCTGATTGTTGGTTTGATTTAGTTAATGATATAGAGTAAAAACTTCCTTTGGAATTATTACCTAAAAGTATTGCACTAGGATATTTTCATGTTATTGCAGAACCAATTTCTAATTGTACTCATGAAATTTGACTATTTTTTCCTTTACATAAAGCTCTTTTAGTAACAAAATTAAATATTCCTCCTTTAGGATTTCCAGGAAATCAATTTTGTACAGTAGAATATTTAATTTTAGCGTTTTTACTTAAAATTATTTCTACTACTCCTGCATGTAATTGATTTTTTTTTTTTATTGATGCAGAACATCCTTCTATGTAATTTAAAAAACTGTTTTTTTTTAATATTATTAAAGTACGTTCAAATTGGCCAATATTTGAATTTATTCTAAAATAAGATGATAAATTTATTGGACATTTTGTATTTTTAGGTATATATATAAATGTACCATCTGATAATACTGCTGTATTTAAAGTAGAAAAAAAATTATCATTTATAGGTATTATTTTACATATATATTTTTTAATTAAATTTGGATAATTATGTATAGCTTCATTAAAAGAACAAAATATTATACCAAATTTTTTAAATAATTCTTTTTTATATGTTGTTTTAATAGATATTGAGTCAAATATAGCATCTACAGCTATATTTTTATTTTTGTGTATTGGTATTCCTAATTTATTAAAAGTTTTTTTAATATTTTTTTTTGAATGTGTATTATTCTTAGGAATAGAATAATATTTATATTTATTATATTTAATCTTTTTATATTTACCATTTAATCAATGAGGTTCTTTCATTTTTTTTCATATTTTATATGCTTTTAGTCTTAATTTAAGCATTCATTGAGGTTCTTTTCTTTTTTTTGATATTTGTTTTATTATTTTTTGATTTATTCCTTTTTGAAAAGAATTATTTTTAATTTTTGTTGTAAATCCTTGTTGATACATTTTAGAATATATTATATTTAAATATAATCATCACATTTTAAATCATGTGAGATTTTATATATATTGTTTAACGTTGTTTTTGATATATTTATAAGTGCTTCTTTAGTTAAGAAAGCTTGATGTCCTGTAATTAAAACATTTTGATATGATAAAAGTAAATTTAAATTATCATCATTTATAATATTATTAAAATTATTTTTAAAAAAATATTTTTTTTCTTTATCGTATACATCTATACCTAAATATCCAATTTTTTTTTCTTTTATTGCATTTATTATATCTTTAGTATTGATTAATTCTCCTCTACTAGTATTAATTATCATAACTTTATTTTTCATTTTTTTAATAGTTTTTTTATTTATCATATGATGATTTTCTTCATTATATGGACAATGTAAACTAATTATATCTGAGTATTTATATATATTATTTATTGAGGTATATTGAGCGCCAAATTTTAGTATTTCATTTGATTTTACTATATCAAAAGCTAGTATTTTAGTATCAAAATTTTTTAATAATTTTATTACTATTTTACCTATTGTCCCTGTACCTATAATACCTACAGTTTTATTTTTTAAATTAAAACCTACTAAATCATTTAATAAAAAATTTTTATTTTTTGTATTTTGATAAGATATGTGTATTTTTCTACTTAAATTTAAAATTAATCCTAATGTATATTCTGCGATAGATTCAGGAGAATATGATTTTACATTTATTACTTTAATATTATTTTTTTTTGCTAATTGTAAATTTACATTATTATATCCTGCACATCTTAATGCAATTACTTTAATATTAAATTTTTTTAATTTATATATTACTTTTTTATTTTTTGCATCGTCATTAACAAATATACAAATATATTGAAATCCTTTAGCTTTATTTACTGTATATTTATTTAATTTTTTTTTTGTGTAAGTAATTTGAAAATTGTATTTTTTATTTATTTTATTAAAATATTTTATTTCATATTTTTGGGAACTAAAAAATATTATTTTTTTCATTTTTTTTATATAGAAACTACAGTTTATAATTTTTGATGATATATTTATATGTTATTATATATTTAATTTTATTTTTTTTCATTATTAATGAGAAAAATTATATATCTAGGTAAATATTATGTTATCAATTAGTGTTATTAAAGAAAAAAAAAATGGTGAAAATAGAGTATCTTTAATACCTAAAGATATTTTAGATTTAAGTAAAATTGGTTTTCAAAATGTATTTGTAGAAAATAATGCAGGGTTATTATCTGGATATAAAGATTCTGATTATATTAAATATGGATCTATAATAAAAGATAAAAATAATATTTGAAATAGTAAAATAATTTTAAAAATTCATTTTCCTAATTTTAAAGAATTGTATTTATTAAATAATAATTCTATATTAATCTGTTTAGATATAAATTTAAATTATATTAATTATTTAGAAATATTAAAAAAAAAGAAAATTACTTTAATTATTTTAAGTTATATGCCTAGAATTTCTAGATTACAAATTATGGATGTATTAAGTTCTATATCTTATGTTTCTGGTTATAGAGCAGTTATTGAAAGTATTTATGAATATAGAAATTTTATTGGTAATCAAATATTTCCTTGTAGTAAAATTAAACCTACTAATGTTTTAATAATTGGTGCTGGTATTTTTGGATTATCTGTTACAAGTTTTTTTAAAAATCTTGGTGCTAATGTATATGTATATGATATTAATAAAAATATTAAAGAAGAAATTATTAGTTTAGGAGCTAAATTTATAGATATAAAAAATGATTCTTTAAATATTTTTTTATCTAATAAAATTAATAAATTTAATATTATTGTTAATTCAGCTATTTCTAGAGATAAAAAATATCCTTTAATATTTACTAAAAAAATATTAAGTTTAATAAAATCTGGTAGTGTAATAGTAAATTTAATAAATAATAATTCTAGTAATTGTATATTAATAAAGAAGAATGGTTTATTAAATTTTAATAATATAAAAATTATTAGTTATGAAGATTTTTCTAATTTAATGCCTAAATCTATTTCTAAATTATATAGTAAAAATTTAATAAATTTTTTAAAGTATATGTTAGATAAAAATAACAATATTATTTTAGATTTTAAAGATATTTTATTTCAAAATGTTGTTGTTTTATATAAAGGTAAAGAAATTAATCAAAAAAATAAGTTAAAAATAAAAAAAAATATATATAAAAAAAAAGATAATATTTTTGTTTATCAAAATTTTTTTTTACAATATTCAAATGGATTATTATTAATATTATTAGTATTTTATATATTAATTTCGTTATTTTTTTATCATTATAATATATATATGTATATAAATAATTTATTTATTTTTTTATTTTCTTATATTTTAGGATTTATTAGTATTAATAAAATTAAAAATTTTTTACATACTCCTTTAATGTCTTTAACTAATGCTATTTCTAGTATAGTTATTATAGGTTGTTTATTACAAATTAATGAAAATACTGATTGATTAAATATTAGTATTTCTTTAATTACTTTAAGTTTAGTAAATATTAATATATTTTCTGGTTTTTTAATTACTAAACGTATGTTAACAATTTTATTCAACTAGGAAATTAATATGTTTTTAAATTTTAATATATTTTTTTTATTTAATATTTTTTCTATAATATCGTTTTTTTTATGTTTACTATTTTTTTCTAGTAAACAACATTTTTTTTATAGTATATATTTAGGTTTTTTAGGAATATTTTTCCCTTTAATATATTATATTTTTTGTTTAAAAAAAACTATTTTATTATTAATTGTTATTTTTTTAATTTTGTTTACTGGTATTATAGGATGAATAATTTCTATTAAAATAGATATTTCTAGAGTACCAGAATTAATAACTTTAATGCATAGTTTTATAGGTTTATCTGCTATATCTATAGGTTATAATAATATTTTTTTATATAAAGTAATTAATAATAAAATTTATTTAATGGAAATTTTTTTGAGTAATTTTATTGGATCTTTTACATTTATAGGTTCTATAATTTCTTATTTTAAATTAATTAATAAAGATATTTTTAGTATTTTTTTTATTGGAAAAAAAATATTTTATTTAAATATTTTTTTATTATTTATAAATTTATTTTTATTTTTAAGTATAAATAATATTAAATATTTAATTTTTATATATCTATTAACTTTTTTATTTAGTAATTTTTTAGGATTAAATATATTAAGTAGTTTAGATTCTTCAGATATTCCTATAATTATTTCTATGTTAAATGCTTATTCTGGGTTATCTTCTGTTATATCTGGTTTTATATTAAATAATAATTTGTTAATTATAATAGGTTCTTTAGTTAGTTCTTCAGGATTTATATTATCAAAAAAAATGTGTTTATCTATGAATAAATCTATTTTTCAAATTATTTTTGGAAAGATATTTTTTAAGAATTTATATTATAATACTTATATAATTAAAAAAAAAATTAATAAATTAAGTTGTATAGATGTTAAAGAAAAAATTATTTCTTTTAAAAATATTATTATAGTTCCTGGTTATGGTATGGCTTTATCACAATCTCAAAAACTAATTTCATGTTTAATGAGAAAATTATTAAATAAATATTCAATAAATATTGAATTTATTATTCATCCTGTAGCAGGGAGATTACCTGGACATATGAATTTATTATTAGCAGAAGCTAATATACAATATAAATATATTTATTCTTTAGATAGTATAGATGATAATTTTATGAAGAATAAACTTGTTTTAGTTATTGGTGCTAATGATATAATTAATCCTGAAGCTATTAGTAATAAAAATTGTATTTTATATGGTATGCCTGTTATAAAAGTTTGAAAATCTAATTTTGTAATAATTTTTAAAAGAAGTATGAATTTATATAATTCAGGTTTTTCTAAGGTTAATAATTCTATTTTTTATAAAAAAAATGTAGGTGTTTTATTTGGAGATGCTAAATTAAATTTACAAAATCTGTTGGATTTAATTTAGTTTTTAATGTGTATAAATTGATTATTTTATAAATATTTATGTTTATTATTGCTTTTGATTTTGGTATGAAAAATATAGGTGTAGCTATAGGACAACATTATACTAAAACAGCTAGTCCTATAATATCTTTAAATGCTAAGAAAGGTGTTCCAGTAAATTGAATGGATATAAAAAAAATTATTGATATATGATTAGTTAAAAAAGCTGTAATTGGTTATCCATATAATTTAAAAGATAATGGTCGTAAATTAATTATTAATTATATAGAAAAATTTGCATTTTATTTAATTAATAAATTTGGATTAAAAATTTTTTTTTCTGATGAAAGATTTACCTCTTGCGCTGCTCGTAATTTTATGAATAATAATTTAGAATTTTATAATACATTTTATTCAAATTATAATATACATACTATTTCAGCAGTTTTTATTTTAGAAAGATGATTAAAATTTAATTGTTAAAATTTTTTCATAATCTACATTCAAAAATTAAATCTCATATATCTTGTGGTAAATATGTATTTATAATAATTTTATTTTTTTTTTGGGGGTGAATAAATTTTAATGAATAAGCATGTAAAGCTTGTCTTTTAAAATTTAAAATTTTTTTTTTAATGATATAAGGAATACTAAAATTTTTAAAAATATTTTTTCTCGTATATATATTTTCACCTATAATAGGATGATTTATATAATTCATATGTACTCTAATTTGATGAGTTCGGCCAGTTTCTAAATTTATTTTTAATAATGTACAAAAGGAGAAATTTTCTATTATTTGAAAATGTGTTATAGATTTTTTACCATTTTTATTTATAGACATAATTTTTCTTTGATATTTATGTCTTGATATAGGTTGATTAATTAAACCATTATTTTTTATTGTACCTCATACTAATGTTATATATGATCTAAAAATTTTTTTATTTTTCATATAATTAATTAATTTATTATATGTTTTAATATCTTTAGCTATTATTAATAATCCTGTAGTGTTTTTATCTAATCTATGTATAATTCCACATCTAGGTACTTTTTGATATGTTTTTGGATAATAATACATTAATGTATTCATTAATGTATTTTGTGTATTTCCACTACCTGGATGTACAATAATATTATTTTTTTTATTTATTATTAAAATATTTTTATCTTCATATACTTTATTTAATTTAATATTTTTATTTGGAAGATATACTAATTTAGTTTTAATTTTTTTAATTAAAATTATATCTCCTAATTTAATTTTTGTGTTTGGTTTTTTTATTATTTTATTATTTACATAAACTTTTTTTTTTTTTATGATTTTTTGTATTTTATTTCTAGAAATATTTTTTATTTTTTTTTTTAAGATAATATCTATTCTTTTATTTAATATATCATTTTTAATTTTTAAAAAATTTTTTTTTTTCATACTAGTATTTATTTTATTTACCTATACAAAATTTTCTAAATATATTATTAATAATATTTTTTGAAGTAAATTTAGGTGTTCCTAATATTTCATTTAGTAATTTATGACTATTAAATAAATTTAAATATATAATATCTAAATTAATATTTTTGTTATTTATATTTATTTTTATTATTTTTTTAATGTTTTTAATTTCTTGTAGAATTTTTTTTATTAAATTTAAATGTCTTTGTTGAACTAAAAATAAATTTTTTTTATTTATTTGATTTATTTTTTTATTAATTTCTGATTTAATTGTTTTAGTTCCATATTTATTTTTAATTGATATATTTATAATTGTGTATTTTTTTTTTTTTATTATTTTATATTTTTCTTTGGTGATATCAATTTTATTACGTATTAAATATAAAATTTTTTTTTTATTTTTGATTTTTTTTTGTATTTTTTTTTTATATTTATTATATATTTCTTTTTCTGTAGTATCTAATGCATTATCGATAAAAATAATTATTTGTGATTTATTTATTGTTTTTCAAGTTTTTTTTATTCCAATTTTTTCTATTTGATTATTAGTTTTATGTATTCCAGCAGTATCATTTATTTCGATTTTAAAATTATTTGTACTTAAATATTTTTTTATAATATCTCTAGTTGTTCCTGGTATGTTTGTAACTATTGAAGTTTTTTTATTAGTTAAAAAATTCATTAAACTAGATTTACCAACATTAGGTTTACCTATTATACAAATTTTAATTTTATTATTAATAAATAGACTTTTTTTAGATTTTTTATATGTTTTTTTAATTTTTTTATATAAAAAATTAATTTTTTTTTTTATTTTTTTAATTTTTATAAAATTTATTTCTTTTTCTGAAAAACTAATTTCTTTTTCTGTTATATAAATTAAATTATTAATTATTTTAATAAATTTTTTAATTTTTTTTGAAAAAACACCTTTGAATGATTTTATTGCTGAATATATATTTTCTTCAGAGGTTGAATATATAAGATTATTTATTGTTTCTGCTTGTATCAAATCAATTTTATTGTTTAAATAAGCTCTTTCAGTAAATTCACCTGGTTCAGCTATTCTAATATTTTTAATTTTTAATTCAATAATTGATTTTATAATTAAATTTATAATTTCTTGTCCTCCATGGCATTGTAATTCTAAAATATCTTCTCCAGTAAATGAGTTTGGTGATTTATAATATATAGCTATTCCAAAATCTATTATTTTACCTTTTTTATTTTTAAAAGATGTATATTTTGCTTTTTTAGGTATAAGTTTTTTGTTTAAAATTTTTTTTGCTATTATTTTAGATTTTTTACCTGATATTCTAATTATTCCTATACCTCCATATCCTATAGGAGTGGATTGAGCTAATATAGTTTCATAAAAATTTTTTATCATATTTTTTGTTGTATAAATGTTATTAAATTATTAATTGTATAATATAATAATATTCCGCTTGGAAAATATAGTGATAATATTACAAATATAATAGGAGTAAAAAATATATTTATACTATAATTGTCTTGTTTTTGAGTTAATAACATTGATATTCCCATAAGTAATGGGAGTATGTAATATTTATCGTATGTAGATAAATCTTTTATTCAAAATAAAAATTTAGCATTTTTAAATTCTGTTGTTTGTGAAATTACATTATATAGAGATATAAATAGAGGTATTTGTATTAGAATTAATATAAATCCCATTAATGGATTAATATTATATTTTTTATATAAATTAAGAACTTTATTATTAATTTTTTGTTTTTTATTTTTATATTTAGTTTTTATATCTTCTATTTTTGGTTGTATATATGTTATTTTATTTAATATTATATCTTGTCATTTATTTATAGGATACATAATTATCTTAAATATTAAAGTAATAATAATTATTGAATATCCTCAATTATTTGTAAAATTATTGATATAAATTAAAATTTTTAAAATAGGTTTTGAAATAAATCAAAATTTTCCATAATCTATATTTAGATCTAATTTTTTTGATAAATTACTAAAATTTTTTGTTAAATTAGGACCTGTTCATAACTTATATTTAATTATTTTAGTTTGTTTAGGTTTAATTTCAATAGTATTAACATATTTTATAATATTATTATTTTTTTTATTATTGATATATAAATTATGAATTATATTATTTTTTTCAGGTATTAAAATAGTAGAAAAATTTTTTTCTGATATTGAAATTCAATTTAAATTTGTATTATATATTGTTTTATTTTTAGTATCATATAAATTATATTTTTCAAATTTATCTTTTTCATTTAAATATGAGATATTATTTATATTATTTAAATTATTTTCAAGATTTATAAATTTGTAATATATTTTATGATAAATTATTTTATTAGTATTATTTTTAATTTTAAAATTTAAATAAAATTTGTATGAATTTTTATCTAGTATAATATATTTATAGTATATAATATTATTTTTTTTTATTTTTCATAAAATTTTAACGTATTTTTTATTGTAGAAAATATTTTTATTTTGAAAATATATATTTTGTTTATTAAAATCATTTTTTTTTATTTTATATATAGTAGTATTTATTTTATTATTTAGTTTTTTAATTAATTTATTATTTTGATATTTTAATAATTTAATTTTATGTATATTTCCATTAAATTTATTAATTTTTATTAATAAAACATTATTTTTAATATATATATAATTATTATTATATTGATTTTTTTTTCCTTGTACAAAAGAACTAAATATTACTATTAATATAATTATAATTTTTTTAAATGAATTCATATTTTTAAAAAATTGTTATTGTTATTATTTATAATATTTTTTTCAGATTTTATTTATATATTTTTTGTTAATATATAAAATATTTTTTTTAATTATCAATAAATAATCGTTTTTTTTTATTTTATGTTGTTTTAACCTAAATGTTTCATATATTATTCTTTTAATCTTATTTCTTTGAACTGCAAGTTTGATATTTTTTTTTTTAATTATTATTGCTATTCTAGGATAATTAAATTTATTAAAATTATTTTTTATTAGTAAAAAATGAAATTTTTTTTTTTTAAAAGCAGAAAATTTTTTTATTTTAAATTTCATTTTTTTAGGAAAAGTAAATTTTTTACAACGACATTGTTTTTCTTTTTTTTCTTCTTCTATTTGATAATATTTTTCTTCCTTCTTTAGTTGACATTCTTTTTCTGAATCCATGAGTACGTTTTTTTTTAATTTTTGATGGTTGATATGTTCTTTTCATATATTTTAATATTTAATTTTTATTTAAAATTTATATTGTTTATGTATAATAATTATACTATTATATTCGCTTATATTAAATGTGGCTTTTATGTTGTTAGAAAAAATATGATTAAAATGTTTAAATAGATTTAAAAATAATTTATCTAAAAATGAGTATGTAATGTGAATTTTACCTTTACAGGTTTTAATAAATAAAAATTCTATAAATTTATATGCTCCTAATATTTTTGTTCTTAATTATGTACGTGATAATTATTTAAAATATATATATAAATATTTTTCAGATTTATGTATTAATTTACCTTTAATAAATTTTTATATTGGTAGTAAATATTCTAGTGAAAATAAATTTTTTAAAAAAAATATATTTATTAGTAAAAAAAAAAAGGAAATAGATATTAAATATTTTAATAAATTTATTTTATTTAAACAATATTGTTTTAGTAATTTTATTTATGGTATATCTAATTATATTGCATATAAGGAATCGATAAATTTATGTTTTTCTTCTTTTAAAAAATGTAAATTATTGTTTTTATATGGTTGTACAGGATTAGGTAAAACTCATTTAATTAATTCTATAGGTAATAAAATTAATGATTTAAATAAAAATAATAAAAAAATTATATATATAAATTCTGAAAGATTTGTAAATATTATTACAAATAGTATTTATAAAAATAATATAGAAAAATTTAGATTTTATCTAAAATCTAGTCATATATTATTAGTTGATGATATACAGTATTTAGTTAATAGTAAACGTTCTCAAGAAGAATTTATATATATATTAGATTTTTTATTACAAAAAAAAAATATATTAGTGTTTACTTCTAACAAAAATATTGTAAATTTAAATTTAAATAATAGAATTATTTCTAGATTATTTGGTGGAATAATAGTTAAAATAGACAAAATTGATTTTGACGTTAAATATAAATTTTTATATTTAAAATCTAAAAATATGAGTTTTAATTTAAATAAAAATATTATTAATTTTATATCTAATTTAGATATAATTAATATATATGAATTACAGGGTATTTTAAATATTTTATTTGTATATGCTAAATATTTTAATTGTTTAAATAATATTAATATTGATTTTGTTAAAAATATATTATATACTTTTTTAAAATCGGATAATAGTAATATTGAGATATATACTATACAAAAAATAGTATCTAATTATTATAGAATTACAATTTTAGATTTATTATCTAAATCTCGTTATAGATCTTTTGTTTATCCTAGACAAATGTCAATAGCAATTAGTAAAAGATTAACTCATTATAGTTTATCTAAATTAGGTTTTTTTTTTGGTGGTTTAGATCATTCTACTATAATATATTCTTATAAAAAAATTGAAAAGTTATATATTACGAATAATGTTGTAAAATCTGATTTTAATAATTTAATTAAATTAATTTTATCATCTAAATATGAAATTTTTTATAAAAAAAAAAAAAATATTTAATATTTTAAGTAAATTAAATACTTATGTTGGTATTTCTAATAAAAATATTATTTTAACTCATGTTTTAATAAGTATAGATAATTCTGTTTTAAGTTTTAAAGTTACTGATTTAGATATGGAAATTAATTGTAAAATAATTTTATCTAAAAAAAATATTTTTTCTGTTGGTGCTTTTACTGTAAATTTACGTAATTTATATGAATTATTTCGCACTTATTCTAATGATGATATAGTTATCTGAGATTTATATAAAAATAGATTAAAATTATCTTGTTTAAAAAGTATATCATTATTAAATACTTTTCCTATATTACAATTTCCTGTTTTAAATCAAAAATTTTCATTTTATTGTAAATTCTCTATTTCTAGTAATATTTTAAAAAAAATAATATTTTCAATATATTTTTCTATGGGTAATCAAGATATTTACTATTATTTAAATAGTATGTTAATAGAATATAAAGATGGATTTTTTTTTTTTGTAACTACAGATAGTTATCGTATTTCTATTTATAAATTATCTGTTAAATATTTTTCTTTATCGAATATTAAACAAAATTTTTCTTTAATTATTTCTCGTAAGTTAGTTATGGAATTATTTAAATTTTTTGATGCTTTAGAAGAAAAAAAAGTTTTTTTTGAATTAGATTTAAATATGATTAAAATTTCTTTTGAAAATTATATTATTTATAGTAGTTTAATTAATGGATCTTTTCCTGATTATTCTAATATTTTTATATCTATTAAAGATTATTTTTTTGTAGATTTAGATTTAATTTTATTTAAAAATGCTTTATTACGTTCTTCTATTATAAGTAGTAGTATTTTAAATTATGTAAATTTACATTTTAAAGATAATTATCTTATATTAACTTCTGATGATTCTAATAATAATGAAATAAAAGAAAAAATATTAATTAATTATACTGGTAGTAATACAAGTATAAATTTAAATATTAAATTTATTTTAGATATTTTAAATTCTATTCAAAATTCATCTAAAGTACGTATTTATTTTAAAGATGATAATTCTATTATAAAAATTTTAAATTTTAATAATAAATTTGTTAATTATATGATTATGCCGATTCAATTATAAATAATATTAAATTTTTAAATGAGTAAAAATATGTTATCTAATTTTTATAACTCTTCTAGTATTAAAGTTTTAAAAGGTTTAGAAGCTGTTCGAAAACGTCCAGGGATGTATATAGGTGATACTTGTGATGGTACAGGTTTACATCATATGGTTTTTGAGGTTATAGATAATTCTATAGATGAATGTTTATCTGGATTTTGTAAAAAAATTTTTGTTACACTACATAGTGATGGTTCAATATCTGTTTTAGATGATGGTAGAGGAATACCTACAGATATACATAAAGAAACAGGAATATCTAGTGCAGAATTAATTATGACAGTATTACATTCTGGAAGTAAATTTGATAATAATTCTTATAAAATTTCAGGTGGTTTACATGGTGTAGGTATATCAGTAGTTAATGCATTATCAGAAAAATTAGAGTTAAAAATATATAGAGAAAATAAAATTTTTTATCAAGTTTATAAATTTGGTGTACCAGAACAAGAAATTATTCCTGTTGGTGATACAAATATAACAGGTACATATATAAGATTTTGACCTGATAAAAAAATTTTTTTTACCTCTAATAAATTTAAATTTAATATTTTATTTAATAGATTAAATGAATTGTCTTTTTTAAATTCTGGTTTATATATTAAATTAGTTCATGAGAAAAATAATTATTTTCATGAATTTTTAAATTATGGTGGTATTAAATCTTTTTTATCTTATTTAATTCAAAATAAACATATATTACATAAAAATATTTTTTTTTTTAAAAAAAAAAAAAATAATATTTATTTAGAATTAGTTTGTCAATGAGTTGATTCTACAGAAAATAAAATTTTATGTTTTACTAATAATATTCCACAAACAGATGGTGGAACTCATTTGATTGGTTTTAAATCTGCTATTACTCGTAGTATAAATATATATATAGATAAAAAAATTAATAATAAAAAAAATAAATTTAATATTATAGGTGAAGATACTAGAGTAGGTTTATTTGCTATAATTTCAATTAAAATGTTTAATCCTAAATTTTCTTCTCAAACTAAAGAAAAACTAATTTCCTCAGAAGTAAAATATATTGTTGAATCATTAATTAATAAATATTTGTTAAGTTTTTTAATGGATTATTCTAGTGATGCTAAATTAATTATTAATAAAATTATTAATTCATATAAAATACGAGAATCAATAAAAAAATCTCGGGAATTATCTAGAAAAAAAAATATTTTAGATATTAATATTATAGCTAGTAAATTAGCAGATTGTCAGGAAAAAAATCCTATTTTTTCTGAAATATTTTTAGTTGAAGGAGATTCAGCAGGTGGATCAGCTAAACAAGGTAGAAATCGTATTAATCAAGCTGTTTTACCTCTAAAAGGTAAAATTCTTAATGTTGAGAAAACTAGTTTAGATAAAATTTTATCTTCTAAAGAAATTAATATTTTAGTTTCTGTTTTAGGTTGTGGTATAGGGAATAAAAATTTTAATTTAAATAAATTAAGATATCATAATATTATTATTATGACTGATGCTGATGTTGATGGTGCACATATACGTACTTTATTATTAACTTTTTTTTATAGATATATGCCTGATTTAATAAAAGGTGGTTATTTATATATTGCTCGTCCTCCTTTATATAAAGTTAAAAAAGGTAAAAAAGAATTATATATTAAAAGTTATAATGATCTTATTAAATATAAACTTAGTTTATTTTTTAAAAATATTATTTTGTATAAATATGATCATTCAATTTTATTAAATAATAAAGATTTGATTAATTTATCTTATCAATATATTTATATTTTAAATTTTTTGTTTAAATTAAAAAATAATTTTTCTTATTTTGTTTTTAATAAATTAATGTTTTTTAAAAAATTATCTAATTTATTAATAGATAATGTTAAAATTTGATTAAATGAATTTGTATTTTATTTAAATCAAGATATTTCTTTAAAGGAAAAAATATTTTTTAAATTAATTATTAGTAAAAAAAAAATATTTAAAATAAAATTATTTTATTTATATAAATTTAAAAAAAAAATTGTTAGTATTGATAATTTTTTTTTTCAAAATAAATATTTTGATTTTTTAAAATTAAAAGAAAAATTATTTTTCTTTAATGATAGTTATATAAAATATATTATTTTAAATAATAAAAAAAAAAGTGTTAATAATTTAGGTTTTTTGATTAACTATCTTTTTAAAAAAAATAAAAAAAATATATTAATTCAGCGTTATAAAGGTCTAGGAGAAATGAATCCTATACAATTGTGAGATTCCACTATGAATCCTAAAAAAAGAACATTATCTAGAATTGTTATTAATAATGATAATAACACTAATGAATTATTTCAAATTTTAATGGGAGATAATATAAGATCTAGGAAAAAATTTATTAAGAATAATTTTCTAAATTCTATTAATATAGATATTTAATTTTACTCCTCCGACTGGATTCGAACCAGTGACATACGGATTAACAGTCCGCCGTTCTACCTACTGAACTACAGAGGAATATATTGGTAGTATAATTAAAATATTTTTAAATGTCAAAATATTTTTATTTTTTTAGTATATAATAAAATATATATTTAATTAAATTTAGAGTGGGATGTCTGAGTGGTTGAAAGAGCACGTTTGGAAGATGTGTATACTGTATTGTATCAAGGGTTCGAATCCCTTTCCCACTGTTTGGTAATTATAAATTTATTTTAGAATTATTTTTTAAAAATATATTATTTAAAAGTTTTTGTCTATTTGATTGAGGTTATTATATGATAGTTATACGTTTAGCTCGTTATGGGAGAAAAAAGTTACCTTTTTATCATATTGTGGTAGCTGATAAACGTAAATTTCGTAATAGTAAATTTATAAAAAAATTAGGTTTTTATAATCCTTTCGATTTATTTATACCTAAAAAAAGTATATATTTAGATATTAAAAATATAAATTTATGAATTAATTATGGTGCTATTTTATCTAAAAGAGTTTTTACTTTATTAAAAAAATATAAAAATGTTAGTTCTAATTAAAAATTTTTAATATTTAAATTTTAAATAAATTTCAATTTTTTAAATAAAATGAATTTTGATATCGTTACAATAAATCCAGATTTTTTTGTTTCTCCTTTAAAAAACGGTTTAATATATAAAGGTATTAAAAAAAAAATTATTTATTTTAATATTTGAAATTTAATGGATTTTAAGCAAAATAATTATGGTGTAGATGATAAAATTTATGGTGGTGGTGCAGGATTATTAATGCAACCTAAACCTTTATATTATGTAATTAAAAAAATACGTAGTTTATATAAAAAAACTTTTATTATACATGTATCACCTCAAGGACAATTAATTAACTTAAATTTAATTAATCAATTATTATGTTATGATTCTTTAGTATTTATATGTAGTCGTTATAGTGGTATAGATCAAAGAATTATTGATAATTATATTGATATGGAAATTTCTATAGGTGATTTTGTTTTGAGTTGTGGTGAAATTTGTGTGTTAGTAATAATAGATCTTATAATTAGAAATATACCTGGTATATTAAATAATATAGATTCTTGTAAAAATGATTCTTTTAATTTTAAAGGTTTGTTAGGTTACCCTAATTATACTAGACCTTATAAATTTAATAATTTTTTTGTACCTAAAATTCTTTTATCTGGCCATCATAAAGAAATTAATTTATGAAGATTAAAACAATCTCTTATAAAAACTTTGATTTATAAACCTTATTTATTGAGTAATTTTTTTACAGATAAAGATTTAATTAAATTTTTTAAACAAGTTAGTAAATATTTTAAAAAATAATTTTTTGAGAATTATATGAAAAATAAGTTAATCCATTTTGTTGAAGAAAAATATTTAAATAAAAATATATTTTCTCTAAAATCAGGTTATTTAATAGAAATAAAAATTTGAGTTATAGAAAGTACTAAAAAAAGATTACAAATTTTTAAAGGAATAATTATTGCTATTAAAAATAAAGGTTTAAATTCTTCTATTACATTAAGAAAATTATCATATGGAGAAGGTGTTGAAAAAATATTTTTTATTTATTCTCCTATTATTCATTCTATATTAATAAAAAAAAAATTTTTTTTTCGTAAATCTAAATTATATTTTTTACGTAAAAAAAATAAATTTTATGTTAAATAAAATATATAGATTATTAGTATGTGTGGAATATAATGGATCTAGATATATTGGCTGGCAAAAACAATTGCATAATAGTTTAACTATTCAAGAAATTATAGAAAATTGTTTATCTAATATATGTGCGCATAAAATTAATATTATTTGTTCTAGTAGAACTGATGCTGGTGTACATAGTTTAGGTCAAATTTTTCATTTTGATACTTTTATGTATAAATTAGAAAAAGAATGATTATTAATAGCTAATTTTAATTTACCTCATGATATTACATTTAAATGAACTAAATATATATCAAATAATTTTCATGCACGTTATAATGTTTATTCTAGAAGATATTTATATATTATTTTAAATTCTAATATTAGATCAAGTTTTTTAGATAAGCTAGTTATGTATTATAATAATTATCTTGATATTAGTCTTATGTTAGAAGCTGCTTCATTTTTTTTAGGTAAACATGATTTTAGTTCTTTTAAATCATCAGGTTGTGAATCTAAAAATCCATATAAAAATATTATGCATTTAAATATATTTAAAAAAAAAAAGTATTTAATATTTGATATTAAAGCGAATTCTTTTTTATATCATATGGTACGTAATATAGTTAGCAGTTTATTGTTAGTTGGTATGAAAAAATATCCTGTTAATTGAATTAAATATGTTTTATCTTGTAAAAATAAAAGTATTTTAAAAATTAATTCTGTTAAACCATATGGTTTATATTTATATAAAATAGAGTTTTTTAAATAAACAAATTTTAAAAAAAATGTTATTAATTTTTTTTGATGTAAAAATTTATGAATTTTACTAGAATTATTTATATAATTAGTTATTTTATTATATTTTTTTCTATTTTTTATAGTTTAAAGAGAGGAGTATTAAGAGAATTATTTTCTTTATTTTTCTTATGTATTATATATTTTTTATTAAATTATTTTCTTTTATTTTTTTTAAATAAATATTTAATTTTTTTATTAAGAAATAGTTTTTTTTCTTTATTATTATTTTTATTATTAATATTTATAATTTATTTTTTAGAAAATTTTTTGTTTGTTTTAATTAAAAATTTTTTTTTAATAACAATTTATTTTTTAAATACATTTTTAAGTTTAATAATAGGATTTTTAAAAGGAATGTTATTAGTTTATTTTGTTAATTATTTGTTTAAAATATATTTTTCTTCATAAAAAATATAAATTGCGGGAGTTGGATTTGAACCAACGTCCTTCGGGTTATGAGCCCGACGAGCTACCACTGCTCTATCCCGCTGTTTATTAATTAATATATTAACATATTTATTTTTTTATGTAAATTTTTTAAAAAAAATTATTTATAAAATAATTATTTTTTATTTATTTTTAAAATAAAAAATTTTGATATAATTTTATTTTTTTTAATATAATAATTAAAATTTAAATTAATATTTAATTATTTCATTATATTAATATAATGAAATGTATATATTTAAAAAAATATATATTTTTTATTTAAAATTTATATTTTTTATTTGATAGTTTTATAAATGCATTTTATAATAAAATATATATGTTAATTTTTAAAAAGGTTATAATATGAGTAAAATTACTAAAATTTTAGGCAGAGAAATATTAGATTCACGTGGTTATCCTACTATTGAAGCAGAAGTTTATTTAGAAGGAGGTTATTATGGTAGAGCGAGTGTTCCTTCTGGGGCTTCTACAGGTTTAAATGAAGCTATAGAATTACGTGATAATGATATTAATCGTTTTTTTGGTAAAGGAGTATTAAAATCTGTATTTATAATAAATAATATAATTTCTAAAGAATTAATTGGTTTAGATTCTATTAATCAAAGTAATATTGATCAATTAATGATTAATTTAGATGGTACAGATAATAAATCTAAATTAGGAGCGAATTCTATTTTAGCTGTTTCTTTAGCTGTAGCTAAAGCTAGTGCTAATTCTTTAAATTTACCTTTATTTAATTATATATCTAAATTAAATAAAAATAATAATTTATCTATGCCTGTACCTATGATGAATATTATAAATGGAGGTTGTCACGCTGATAATAATATAGATATTCAAGAATTTATGATTTTACCTGTTGGAGCTAAAAGTTTTAGACATGCAGTTAGAATATGTTCTGAAATATTTCATACTTTAGGTAAAATATTAAAATTAAATAATAAGAAAATTTCTATTGGTGATGAAGGAGGTTATGCTCCTGATTTAAATTCTAATGAAGAAGCTCTTATTTTAATTAGTGATGCAGTAAATAAAGCTGGTTATGTTTTAGGAAAAGATATATATTTAGCATTAGATTGTGCAGCATCAGAATTTTATAATAAAGAAAAAAAAATATATTTATTCGAAAATAAGAATTTTTCTTTTTATGAATTTACAGATTTGTTAAATGATTGAATAAATAAATATTCAATTCTTTCTATTGAAGATCCTTTAAGTGAATTAGATTGGGAAGGGTATGTATATTTAACTGGTATTTTAGGTAAAAATGTTCAATTAGTAGGAGATGATTTATTTGTCACTAATGTAGAATTATTAAAAAAAGGTATTAATTTAAATGTAGTAAATTCTATATTAATAAAACCTAATCAAATAGGAACTTTAACTGAAACTTTTAAAGCTATTAATTTAGCTAAAAAAAATAATTATTCTGTAATTATTTCACATCGTTCTGGAGAAACTGAAGATACTTTTATTTCTGATATTTCTGTAGGTGTAGCTTCTGGTCAAATTAAAACTGGTTCTATGAGTAGATCTGAAAGAATATCTAAATATAATAGATTAATACGTATTGAAGAAATGTTAGGTTCTAATTTATATAGAGGTATATTAGAATTTAATAATTTTAAAAAATAATTTTATGGAATGAATAAAAAATAGAATTAAAAAAATTAAAATATGAGATGAAAATTATTTTAGTATTTTTTTAAAAAATAATATTTCTTCTTTTATGGGAGGACAATTTACAAAATTAGCTTTAAAAATTAAAAATGATTTTGTTTTTAGATTTTATTCATTTACTAATTCTTATAGAGATAAAAAATTAGAATTTTTTTTAAAAAAAGTAAAAGGAGGTTATTTTAGTAATTTATTGTTTAATTTATCTCCTAAAAGTATTATTTATATATCGAAAAATTCTTATGGTAGATTTATTATTAAAAATATTAATAATAAAAATATATTATGAATGTTATGTATTGGAACTTCTGTATCTCCATTTTTATCTATTTTAAGAAGTGATTATAAATATATTAAAAAAAATTTTAAAAAAATTTTTTTTTTATATGGTGTAAAATATTTAAATAATATTTATTTTTTAGATTTATTATTAAATTTAAAAAAAATATATGGTATTAATTATTTAAATTTATTTTTTTCTATTAGTAGAGAAAAAAATATTAAATATTTAAGTAAATTAAATATAATTAACGGTCATATAAATAATTTTTTTTTGAAAAATATTTTAAATCAATATATAGATAATAATAGTCATTTTATGATATGTGGTAATACTGATATGGTAGATAATATAGTTCTTTATTTAAAAAAAAATTTTTCAATTGATATAAATAATTTTACTGTAGAAAAATATTAAATTTTATTTTCATTTTATTAAAAAAAAATTTTTTTTACCCTTACTAATTATAGTAAAAATTTTAAAAAGTTTATCTTTTTTTTTAATTTTATACTCTGGATTTAATATTTTTTTATAGTTTATATATATAGATTTATTTAAAATTAAATTATGTGCTTTAGATTTTGAATTTACAATATTTAATTTTATTAATATTTTTTTTAAGTTAGATATTTGATTTGAAATATTTATTTTAGGTTTTTGAAGATTGAATATTTTATTGAATTTTTTTTTATTTTCTTTTATTTTTTTTTTTTTAAAAAAAAAATTTGATATACATATAGCATTTTTAAATTCTTTTTTACCATGTATAATAGTAGTAATTTCTTGAGCTAAAATTTTTTTAATATTATATATGTTTTTTCTTTTGATTATTTTATTAATTTTATTTATACTTAAAAAAGTTATTTGTTTTAAAAATTTATGTACTTGATCATCTGGTATATTTAATCAAAATTGATAAAATTCGTATGGTGTAGTTTTTTTGGAATTTAACCATAAAGTATTATTTTCTGATTTTCCGAATTTTATGCCGTTTTTTCTAGTCATTAATGGTAAAGTTATTGCAAAAACTTCCTTTTTATAGATTTTTTTAATTAATTCTATACCTGATATTATGTTACCTCATTGATCTGAACCACCTATTTGTATATGAACATTATATTTTTTATATAGATATAAAAAATCATATCCTTGTAGTAAATTGTAAGATATTTCTGAAAATGTTATACCTTTTTTATTTTTTATATTTCTACTTTTAATTGCTTCTTTATTTAAAATTTTATAAACATTAAAATATTTACCTATATTTCTTAAAAAAAAAAGAACTTTCATATTACTAAATCATAATTTATTATTTAATAATAAAATATTTTTATAGTTTTTAAAAAATTTTTTTATTTGTAATAATATTTTTTGAGTATATTTATTTATATTATTTATAGAATTAATTTCTCTTTCTTTTTTTCTAAAGCTAGGATCCCCTATTGTAGATGTTATACCTCCTAATACAATTATAATTTTATATCCATAATTTAAAAATCTTTTTAAAGTAATTAATGGAATTAAATGTCCTAAATGTAGACTATCTTTAGTTGGATCAAAACCGCAATATATATATTTTTTTTTATTTTTTATTTTTTTAATAATTTTATTTTCATTAGAAATTTGTGTAATTAATTCTCTTTGTTTAAGTTCTTCTATAATATTTTTATTCATTTTTATATATTTTATAATTTGAAAATATTTTTATTTTTTATTATATGATAATATATAATACTAGTATATATGTATTTAATTAGATTTTATTTGCGTTCTTAACTCAGAGGTAGAGTGCCATTTTGACGTGATGGAAGTCAGTGGTTCAATTCCACTAGAACGCATTGAATAATTGTTAATTTTAATTAATAAATAAATAATATGAAAAAAACTAAAATAGTTTGTACTATGGGACCAAATATAAATAATGTAGAAACATTAACAAAACTAGTTTATGCTGGTATGGATGTGGCAAGATTAAATTTTTCTCATGGAGATTATATAATTCATAAAGAATATATTTCTAATTTAACTAAAGTAATGAATATCACTAATAGAAATATTTCTATATTATTAGATACGAAAGGTCCAGAAATACGTACTTCTAAATTAGAAAATTCAAAAGATGTTTATTTAAACACTGGACAATTATTTAGTTTTATTTATGATAAGAAATTTATAGGTAATAAAAATATAGTTAGTGTATCGTATAAAAATTTTGTTAGAGATATTAATATAGGTGATATAATTTTAGTAGATGATGGTTTAATTTCCATGAAAGTAATCAATAAAACAGATTATAAAATAGTTTGTAAAGTAAAAAATAGTGGTTATTTAGGAGAAAATAAAGGTATAAATTTACCAAATATTTCTATATCTTTACCTTCTTTGTCTAAAAAAGATAAATATGATTTAATTTTTGGATGTAAAAATAAAGTTGATTTTATAGCTGCTTCATTTATTAGAAAAAGTTCTGATGTATTAGAAATAAGAAAATTTTTAGATAAACATGGTGGTAAAAATATACAAATTATTTCTAAAATTGAAAATAGAGAAGGTTTAAATAATTTTGATAAAATATTAAATGTTTCTGATGGAATTATGGTAGCTCGTGGAGATTTAGGTGTTGAAATTCCTGTTGAAGATGTTATTTTTGCACAAAAAATGATGATTAAAAAATGTAATTATGCTAGAAAAGTTGTAATTACAGCTACTCAAATGTTAGAATCTATGATAAATAATCCTAGACCTACTAGAGCTGAAGCAGGTGATGTCGCAAATGCTATATTAGATGGTACAGATGCAGTTATGTTATCTGGAGAAAGTGCTAAAGGAAAATATCCTATAGAATCAGTTAAAATTATGTCTACTATATGTAAACGTACTGATGATTCTATGCAGTATAATTTTTCTGATTATAAAAATGATATACATATGCCTATTAGCGAAGCTATATGTCGAAGTTCTGTAGATATTTCTAGAAAATTAAATTCTCCTTTAATTTTAGTTTTTACTAGAGCTGGTAAATCTGCTAAATTTATTAGAAAATATTTTCCTAAATCTTTAATATTAGCTTTAACTAAAAATAATTATGTAGCAAGACAATTAATTTTAAGTAAAGGAGTAATACCTATGGTAGTAAAATCAATTAATTCTACTGATGATTTTTATCGTGTAGGTAAAGAGTTATCTATATCTACTGGTTATGCTAAAGTAGGTGATATAGTAGTAATGATTTCTGGTGCTTTAGTATCTTCTGGTACTAGTAATACTACTTCTGTACATGTTTTATAAAAAAATTATATTTTTTGTATATTAAATTATATTTTTTGTACATCAATAACTTTTTCATTTTTTTTTAATCTTATTATTATTATACCCTGTGTATTTCTTTTTAAAATTTTAATTTCTTTTACTAATATACGTATTATATTATTAAAATTTGTAATTACTAATATTTGATCATTAATACTTATTTGTATTACTTTTATTACATTACCATTTTTAGAATTATTTTTTATATATTTAATACCTTTAATAGCTCTTGATTTTGTTAAAAATTCATTTATAAGTGTTCTTTTACCATATCCTTTTTCTGTTACTATTAAAATTTCTTTTTTTTTGTAGGGTATTAATGAAGATATAATTTTATCTTTTTTAGTTAATTTTATTGCTTTTACTCCTGATGAAGTTCTACTAGTTTCTCTAATTAATTTTGTTTTAAATCTTATGGCTTTTCCTAATTTTGTAAATAACATTATATCTTTACTATTATTTAATAAATTTACATTAATGATACTATCTTTTTCCCTTAAATTTGTTATACTTATTCCATTTTTTTTAAAATTTTTTATTTTAATTTTTTTAATTAATCCTTTATATGTAATAATTATAAAATATTCATATTTTTTTTTATCTTCTATTAAACAAGTTATTTTTTCATTTTCTTTTAATTTAATTAAATTTGTTATTAATTTATTTTTTATATTATTTTGTTGTAGTAATTGGTAGATTTTAATTTTAAAAAATCTTCCTTTATTAGTAAATAAAAATATAATATTTTTTGTGTTAGTTATTAATATTTTTTGGATAAAATTATTTTTTTTAATTTTTATAATTTTTTTTCCTTTTCCTCCTTTATGTTGAATATTATATTTAGATATTTTTTTATATGTTAAATAGTTATATTTATTTAAAATTAAAATTATTTTTTCTTTTGTAATTAAATCTTTTATTTTAATTTTTTTATATTTCTTATTTATTTCAGTTATTCTTTTATCTCCATATTTTTTTTTTATATAGATAAATTCTTTTTTAATTATATTTAGTAGTATATTTTTATTTATAAGTATGTTTTTTAGTTTATTTTTTTTTTTTTGTAGTATTAAAAATTCGGTTTTAATTTTATTTTGTTCTATGTGAGTTAATTTACTTAAATTTAATTTAAGTAAGGAAGAAATTTGTTTTTTACTTAATTTATAGTTATTTTTTTTAAATTTTATAAGTTTATTATTTTTTTTAAGTTTAAATTTTATTTTTTGAATACTTTTTTTAGCTTCGTTAATTTTTTTTGAATTTTTAATAATATTTATTATTTTATCTATATATAATGAACTTAAAATTAATCCTTTTAATATATGTATTCTTTTTTTAATTTTATTTAATTTAAAAATTGTTTTATTTTTTATAATTTTTTTACGGTGATTAATAAAAATATTAAATATTTTTTTTAAATTAAATTTTTTAGGTTTACCGTTATATATTGCTACTATATTAATTCCGTAACTAATTTTTAAATTTGTTAAATAAAATAATTTATTTACTAAAAAACTTCTTTTAATATCTTTTTTAATTTCTATTATTATTCTTATTCCTTCTTTATTTGATTCATCTCTAATATTATTAATTTCTTCTATTTTTTTATTTTTTATAAGTTCTATAATTTTTTCTATTATTTTAATTTTATTAGATTGATATGGAAGTTCTTGTATTACAATAAGTTTTTTATTATTTTTAATATCTGTTTCAAAATTAATTTTAGCTTTTATTTTTATAGTTCCTTTACCTGTTTTATATGCTTTGTATATACCTTTATTATTTTCTATAATACCGCCAGTAGGAAAATCTGGTCCTTTAATGTATTTCATTAAGTTTTTAGTAGATATTTTTTTATTTTCAATAAATTTTATAAGAGCATTTATTATTTCAGTAATATTATGTGGAGGTATATTAGTAGCCATTCCTACAGCTATTCCTGTTGCTCCATTTATAAGTATATTAGGTATTTTACTAGGTAATATTTCTGGTATTGTTTCTGTAGCATCATAATTAGGAAGAAAAGTAACTGTATTTTTTTCTATATCTTTAAGTAATTCTAAAGCTATTTTAGACATTCTTATTTCTGTATATCTCATAGCAGCAGCAGAATCTCCATCAATAGAACCAAAATTTCCTTGTCCATCTATTAAAGGATATCTAAGAGAGAAATTTTGTGCCATTCTTACTATAGATTCGTATACAGCATTATCTCCATGAGGATGATATTTTCCTATTACATCACCAACAATTCTAGCAGATTTTTTATATGGTTGATCAAAATTATTTTTTAGAATGTACATTGCATATAATATTCTTCTATGTACAGGTTTTAAACCATCTCTTATATCTGGTAATGCTCTTCCTATTATTACAGACATAGCATAATCTAAATATGATTTTTTTAATTCTTTATCTATATTAATATTTTTTAAATTATTTAAATATTTTTTTTTCATTTGTTTTTATTATTTAATAGTTTTATTTTATATTTATTTTAATTACATTAATTTATAATATATATATTATAAGTTTATATTTTATAAAAATTACAAATTAAATACTTATAGATATAATTTTATTATATTTTCTAAAATATATTAAAATATTTTTAGTTTTTGGTAATTTATTTTCAAGAATTATAAGGAATATTATGAATAAAAATTGATATGTAATTAAAAATAATGGTAGTAAAGAATTAATAAATTTTAAAAAAATAAATAGAGTTATTAAACATGCTGCATATGGTTTAAAAAATATTTCTGTATCAAAAATAAAAAATAATTCTTATATACAATTTTATAATGGAATTAAAACTTCTCTTATACATAAAATTCTTATAAAATCTTCTGCTGATTTAATTTCAGAATATTATCCTGATTATCAATTTATATCTGCTAGACTTTTAATTTTTGATTTAAGAAAAAATGCTTATGGTAAATTTACTCCACCATCTTTATATGATCATATTACTTATTTAGTATCTATTAATAAATATGATAAAATTTTATTAAAAAAATATTCCAAAGAAGAATTTAATTTATTAAATAAATATATAGATCATAATAGAGATATGTATTTATCTTATGTAGGTGTAAAACAATTAGAGAATAAATATTTAGTACAGGATAAAATTACTGGTAAAGTATATGAAAGTTTACAATTTGTTTATATTTTAATTTCAGCTTGTTTATTCATGAATTACAAAAGTAATGTTCGTATTAAATATGTTCAAAAATTTTATGATGCAATTTCATTATTTAAAATTTCTTTACCTACTCCTATTATGTCAGGTGTTAGAACACCTATGAGACAATTTAGTTCTTGTGTATTAATAGAATGTAATGATAGTCTAGATTCTATTAATGCTACTGTTAATTCAATTATTAAATATGTTTCTAAAAAAGCTGGTATAGGTATCAATGTAGGTAGATTACGAGCTTTAGGTAGTTCTATAAGATCAGGAGAAGCTTTTCATACAGGATGTATACCTTTTTATAAATTGTTTCAAAGTGCAGTAAAATGTTGTTCTCAAGGTGGTATTAGAACTGGTGCGGCAACATTATTTTATCCTATTTGACATTTAGAAGTTGAAGATTTACTAGTATTAAAAAATAATAGAGGTATAGAAGAAAATAGGGTTAGAAATTTAGATTATTGTATTCAATTAAATGGATTTATGTATAAACGTTTATTAGATAAAAAAAAGATAACATTATTTAATCCATATGATGTTTCTGATTTATATGATGCTTTTTTCGTTAATCAAAAAAAATTTGAGAAATTATATTTATATTATGAAAATAAAAAAAATATAAGGAAAAAAACTATTTATGCAGTAGATTTATTTACTTTAATTATGCAAGAAAGAACTTCTACGGGTAGAATATATATACAAAATGTAGATCATTGTAATGATCATAGTTCATTTAACAAAAAATTATGTCCTATTAGACAATCTAATTTATGTTTAGAAATTACTTTACCTACTAAACCATTAGTATCTCCTTGTAGTAATAAAGGTGAAATTGCTCTTTGTATTTTATCAGCTTTTAATTTAGGTGAAATAAATGATTTACATGAAATTAAAGATTTATCTCTTCTTTTAGTAAGAGCATTAGATGAACTTATTGATTATCAGGAATATCCTGTTTATGCAGCTAAGTATAGTATTATAAATAGACGTTCTTTAGGTATAGGAGTTATAAATTTTGCATATTATTTAGCTAAAAATAATGTATGTTATTCAGATGGTAGTGCAAAAAAATTAACACATAAAACATTTGAATTAATTCAATATTATTTATTAAATGCTTCTAGCATATTAGCTAAAGAAAAAGGTAGATGTAATTTTTTTAAAGATACGAATTATTATAAAGGTATTTTACCTATAGATACTTATAAAAAAGATGTTGATTTAATATGTAATGAACCTTTATATTGTAATTGAGAAAAATTACGTATTAAAATAAAAAAATATGGTTTACGTAATTCTACTTTATCTGCTATTATGCCTTCTGAAACTTCTTCACAAATTTCTAATTCTACTAATGGTATTGAACCTCCTAGAGGTTTTGTAACTGTTAAATTATCTAAAAATGGTGTTTTAAAACAAGTTTTACCAGAAATTATTAGATTAAAAAGTAAGTATGAATTATTATGAAATTTACCTGATAATATCGGTTATTTACATTTAATTTCTATTATACAAAAATTTATTGATCAATCTATTTCTACTAATATGAATTATAATCCTTTAAATTTTAAAAATAATAGAATACCTATAACAATTTTACTTAAAGATTTATTAATTTCCTATAAATTAGGTATTAAAACTTTATATTATCAAAATATTAAAGATGGTGCTGAAGATCAACAAAATTATCAACAGGATTTTTATTCTTTGTCTAATTGTGATTTTTGTAAAAATTAATTTTTTAAAATAAATAAAAATGTTTTATACTACTTTTTCTAAAAAAAAAAATAATCAATTAAAGGAACCTATGTTTTTAGGTCAGTCTGTTAATATATCTCGTTATGATCAACAAAAATATTTGATTTTTGAAAATTTGATACAACAACAACTATCTTTTTTTTGAAGACCAGAAGAAATAGATTTATCTCAAGATAGAATAGATTTTAAAGGTTTGACGGAATATGAAAAACATATTTTTATTAGTAATTTAAAATATCAAACTTTATTAGATTCAATTCAAGGTAGAAGTCCTAGTTTAGCTTTATTACCTTTGGTTTCTATACCTGAATTAGAAACTTGAATACAAACATGATCTTTTTTTGAAACTATTCATTCTCGTTCATATACTCATATAATAAGAAATATTTTTCATAATCCTAATATTGTTTTTGATGATATTGTAAATCATTATTATATAGTAAAAAGAACTCAAGATATTTCAAAATATTACGATGATTTAATTATATTAATTAATAAGTTAAATGTTGATGAAAATTTATTTTTTAATAAAAAATTTTTAAAAGAAATAAAAAAGAAACTTTATTTGTGTTTAATAAGTATTAACGCTTTAGAATCGATACGTTTTTATGTTAGTTTTGTATGTTCTTTTTCATTTGCTGAACGTAGTTTAATGGAAGGTAATGCTAAAATTATTCGTTTTATAGCTCGTGATGAAAGTTTACATTTATTAGGTACACAAAAAATATTAAATATTATGAATTTTATTAAAGATGAAAATATGTTTGATGTAGTTAAAGAATGTAAAGACGAAAGTTATAATTTATATATTCAAGTATCTGAACAAGAAAAAAATTGGGTTAAATATTTATTTTCTAATAATTCTATTTTAGGTTTAAATAAAGAAATTCTTTGAGAATATATAGAATATATTACTAATATTAGAATGAATTCTATATTTTTAAAGATGCCTTTTCAAATTAAAAAAAATCCTTTATCTTGACTAAGTAATTGATTAGTTTCAGAAAATATACAAACTGCACCACAAGAAACTGAAATGAGTTCATATCTTGTAGGACAAATAGATTCTGAAATAGATATAAATACTTTGTTGGATGTTAATATTTAAAACCCATATTTTAAAAATATGGGTTTACTTATTATTTTTTTTCGATATTAAATATCCTAATATACTTCCTATTGCAGCAGATATTAAAATTGAAATTATAGGTTGATCTTTTATTTTTTTTGATACTATATCTATAGTTTCGAAAAATATTTCTTTTTGATAATATTTTTTTTTATCTTCATGTTTATTATTATTTATTTTTTCTATTTTTTTATTTTGTTTATTTTCTGTCTTTTCTATTTTATTCATATATTTTAATTAAACTTGTAATATTTGAAAAAAATTACCTATAATGCTAATTATAAATATACACATCATAATTAATATAGGATTAACTTTTTTTTTTAATAATCACATACATGTTAAAGTTAATAATAATGGAACTAAACCTGGTATAAGTTGATCTAAAATATTTTGAATAGTAATAATTTTTTGAATATTACTTTGATATTGTTGTATATTAGATATAACTACCGGAATATTTACTTTTGTTCATTTACTAACTAGAGATCCCATAATAAATAATCCTAATATTGATGAACCTTCAGTTAGCTTATTAAGTAAATTTTTATTTAGTTCTTTGACTATATTTAATCCCTTTTTATATCCATAGTGAATACCATAATATAATGCAGATATTCTAATAATATTAAATGAAAGGAAAAATATTATCGGTCCTATTATATTACCATTAATTGATAAACTTGCTCCTAAAGCAGATAATATAGGTCTTATTGTTCCTCAAAATATTGGATCTCCTATTCCAGCAAGAGGACCCATTAATCCTATTTTAATACTATTTATAGTACCTTTACTAATTTTTGCACCATTAGCTTTTTTTTCTTCCATGGCAATAATAACTCCTAATATAGGAGCCACCATATATGGATGAGTATTGAAGAATTCTAAATGTCTTTGTACTGCTTTTAGTTTTTCTTTTTTATTGTCATGATAAAGTTTATTAATTACAGGTATTATAGAATAACAAAAACCTAATGCTTGCATTCTTTCAAAATTTCATGATCCTTGCAATAAGGTGCTACGTATAAATACTTTATTGATATCTATATTACTTATTTTTTTTTTATTCATTTATTCTATCCTTTCTAAAAATTAATCTAGTTCATCTTCTTTAATATTTTTTTTATTTTTGTTAATGTTATTTAATTCTGCTATATAATATTTAGGTGATAATTGTATGTATAATATAGATAAAACTATACCAATAATACCTAATCCAACTAAATTAAATTTAGTAAATGCAGCAATTGTAAATCCTAAATAAAAAAATGGCATTAATGATTTAGTTTCCATCATATTTATTACCATTGCATATCCTACTACTACTATTATGCCTCCCGCAATATTTAATCCATTAGTTACAACTTCTGGTACAGAATTTAAGATTTTTTGTATAATTTCTGTTCCCATGGATAAAATTATTATTAAAGTAGGTATAGCTATTCTCATGGATTGAAGTAGTAATCCACATATATGAATGCATGATATGAAAAATAAATTTTGATTTTTTTTTATTGTTTTATCTGCTAAATGTTGTAGACCTATAGTAAAACTACGTATTAATATAGTAAGTATTTGTCCTGTAGCGGATAATGGTAATGCAATAGCAATTCCTGATCCAATACTCTGTTTACTTAATACTACTAAAATTGTTGATATTATTGATGCTAAAGCAGTGTCTGGGGATACTGCTGCTCCTATATTCATTCAACCTAAAGCAATTATTTCTAATGTTCCTCCTAAAATTATTCCTGTTTTTAAATCATTTAATATTCATCCAATTATAGGACAAGCTAAAATTGGTCTATGTATTTGAAATTCATCTAGTATAGATTCTGCACCTATTAAACAACTAGCTAAAAATATTAATATAATTTGTGATCAAGTTATTTGCATTTTTTTTCCTATTTTATTTATTTTTTAATATATCTATTAAATTTATTTTTTTATCGTTAGGTACTTTTCTAATTTCTAATTCTATATTCATTTTATGTAATTCATGAAATGATTTTATATCATTTTTATCTACAGATATTGCGTCAGTTATTTGTGTTTTACCTTTTTGATATGACATACCTCCTATATTTATGCTATTAATTTTTACACCTTTTTGGATAATTTTAATTATATCTTTTGGATTTGTAAATAATAATAAAACTTTTTCTCCAAAATATTTTGGATTATTATATACTTTAACAAACTTTTTTATACTTACTACATGAGCAGTGATATTTGGAGGTGATACTTGTTTTAATAATTTTACTCTAATAGTATCTTTAGATACTTTATTATTTATTACTATTATTCTAGATATTTTAAATTCTTTACTTCATCCTGTAGATACCTGTCCATGTATTAATCTATCATCTATTCTTGCTAACATTATTTTCATATAATTATATTTTTTTTTTTCGTTTTTTTTTGGAGGTATAATTTTATAATTATTAATAATATTGTTTACATTATTAATACTTTTTTTTCCTGTATTTATAGCTATATTAATTAATTCATCAAATTCTTTATTTTCTTCTCTAGCCATACATGTTTCGATTAACATAGGTATGTTAGTACCTGAAATAATATCGCATTTATATTTTTTGGTATGTAAAATTTTATTAGCTGCATTAAATGGACTACCTCCCATTATATCTACAAAGAATATTATTCCTTTAGATATATTTATTTTTTTTAATGCTTTTTTATATTTTATAGTTAAATTATTTAGATTTTCTCCAGGTAAAAATTTTATTGCAAAAATATTTTTTTGTTTACCAATAATTAATTCTATTGTTTTAAGTATTTCTATACTTAATGTTCCGTGCATACATATTATTATTGCTATATTCATTATATTCTCTATTTATTTAAAAAAAAATTATTTTTTATTATTAATTTTAATATAGTAAATATTAATATTATTATTAATAATGTATATGATATTATATATTGCTATTTAAAAAAAATATTTTAATATATTTTAATTAATTAAAATTTATTGATTTATATTTTAAATAAAAAATATTTAAGTTTAATTTTTTCATATATAAGTATTATTATTATATTTTAATTATCTTAATATTTTAAAGATATTAATTTATTGATGATTAATAGATTTATTATTAATTTTTTTAATATTTTAAAAAGTAGTTAAATTTGTGATATTAATTTTAGAATATTAAATTTAAGTATATATAAGAACGTAATTAAAAGAATAAATTATAAAATTTTGTTATAAAAATTATTTATAAAATATTATTTTAAAAATATTTTTTTTATATATAATATTAATAAATTTTTATTATTTAAATTTAAAATTTAATATTTTTTTGTAAAAATGTTTTTTTATAAAATATGTATTATAAATAAATTAATTTAGTTAATTTTTTTTAAAAAATATTTTTTTTAAAATAATAGTTAATTATTAATATATATTTTTTTTTAATAATTATATTTAATATATTTTTTAATAAATATTTTTTTAATAATTAATACTTAAAGATTTTTTTATTATTTATTATTTTTTATTTTTATTATATATATAATATTTTTTAAAAATTTATATTTTTAAATTTAAAAAATTTATTTTTTTTTATTCTAGCTAGAATTAAATAATTTTAAGATAAATTTTTATAAATGAATTAAAATTAATTATATTTTATTGGGATTTCTAGAATTTTTATTTATCATTATATGGATAATATCATTATTTTTAATTTTATATTTTTTACCTTTTATTTTAATTTTACCTATTTTTTTTGTTTCATTTCATCCTTTATATTTTATAAATTTTTTAAAATTTATAATTTCTACTTTAATAAATTTTTTTACAAAATCATTATGTATTTGTTTAATACTGTTAATTATATTATTATTTTTTTTTGTTAATCATAAAGTTATTTTATGATTTTTAATAGTAAAAAATTTTATAAAATTTAATTTTTTAATAATTTTTTTATTAATTTTATTCTGAATATATATTTTTTTTTTTTTTCTATGTAAAGATTTTTTTATATTTATATTTAAAATTATAGGTTTATATTCTAAGTCATTAATATATTTTTTTATTTTTTTAATTTTATTTTTTTTATATTTAAAGTTATCGTCTGTATTTAATATATAAATATTTTTTTTATTTGTAAGTAAATTTACATTTTTAATTATTTTAATTTGTTCATTATTTAAATTATTTTTATTAATATGTTTTTCTTTTTCTAAATATTTAATAAATAAATTAATTGTATTAATATATTTATTTTTATTATATTGATTTTTAATTTTTTCTAAAAGTATTAAATCTGATAATATAATTTCGTTTTTAATTATATTAATATCATATATAGGATTTATTTTTTTATTTATATTTATAATTTTAGGATCTTTAAATATCCTTATTACATGTATTAAAATATCTGTTTTTCTTATATCTTCTAAAAATTGATTTCCTAGCCCATAACCTTTATGAGCACCTTCAATTAATCCTGCTATATCAAAATATTTTATTTTTGGTAAAAATATTTTTTTATTTTTTGTAAATTTAATAATTTGATTAATTTTTTTACTATTAATGATTGAATGACCTATATTAGATTGTATAGTACAAAAAGGAAAATTTTTATTTTTAACTTTTTGTTTTGTTAGTAAATTAAATAAAGTAGATTTACCTATATTAGGTAAACCTATAATACCACATTTTATTGTCATTTATTTTATTATTTTAATTTGAATTTTAAATTTGTTTTTTAAATTTTTTATATAAATATTATCTTATAAAAAATATTTATTAATTTATTTAAATTTTTATTTATTAATATTTTTTAAAATAAATATTTTTTGATATATATTTTAAAATACTTAATTACATTATATGATATAATATTATTAATTATATATTTTATTTTTCATAATTTTAATTTATGAATATTTTGTGAAAAAAGAAAATTCAAAATTACGTATTATGTTTATTAAAAAATATTTCTGGTTTTTATATATTTGAATTGATTAATTATGTAAATTTATCTTTAACTACTAGAAATTTTAAAGATAAAGGATTATTAGGACGTTTAATAGAAAATTATATAATTAAAAAAAATATTAAAGGTAATGTTTGTGATATTAAATATTTAAATTGGGAATGTAAAACTATTTCCTTAAATAATATTTTTATACCTATTAATGAAGTATTACTTTTAACTTTTAAATTTTTTAATTTTTTTACATTAAATTTTAAAAAAAAATTTTTTTTTAAAATACATAAAATTTTATGAATACCTATATTAGGTAATAAAAATGTATTTTTTTTATATAAAAAGATTGGTAATTCTTTTTTAACTATTTTAAATCAAAAAAATATATTTATTCTTTGAAAAGAATTAAAAAAAATTATTAATTTTATATTAAATAAAAATTTAATATTACCTAATTTTTATAGTAAACATTTTAGATTACAATTTTTATTAATTAAAAAAGAAAATTATTTAAATTTAAATAATTATTATATTAGAATTTATTTAAATAAATTTTTTATTAAAAATATTTTTTTAAATTTTAAAAAATATATTTAATTTTTTTTTAATATTGGAAATAAAATTGTATCTTTTATTGAATTATTATTTGTAATTAACATAACTAATCTGTCTATACCTATTCCTATTCCTGAAGTAGGTGGTAAACCATATTTTAATGCATTAATATAATCTTTGTCTAAAAGACTTATATTTTTATTTTCTTCAATTAATTGTTGTTTAAAATTTTTTTTTTGTTGCTTATAATTATTTAATTCTGAAAAACCATTTGCTATTTCTAATCCTCCTATAAATAATTCAAATCTTTCTGCTATATTACAATTTTTTTTTTTTTCTTTAGCTAAAGGTGATATATTAGCAGGATAGTCTATAATAAATGTTGGTTGTATAATTTTTTTTTCTACTGTATTTTGAAATATTTTAAATATTATTTTTTCTATTGATTTATTTAAAGTATTGATATTTAATTTTTTAGCTATATTTATAATTTTTTTATTATCTTCTAATTCTTTTATAGATTTAAATAATTTTGAATATTTATATATAGATTCTTTTAGTGTAATTCTTTGATATGGAATATTAAAATTAATTTTATTTTTTTTAAATAATATATTTTTATTTTTTAAAAATAAAGAATTTATAATATATAAAAACATTTTTTCTACTAGTTCCATCATTAATATATAATTACTATATGCTTGATATATTTCTATCATAGTAAATTCTGGATTATGTTTTGTGGAAACTCCCTCATTTCTAAAATTTCTATTTAATTCAAATATTTTAGTAAAACCTCCTATAATTAATTTTTTTAAATACAATTCTGGAGCAATACGTAAATACATATATGTATTTAATTTGTTATAATATGTTTTAAATGGTTTAGCTGTAGCTCCTCCTGGAATTATATGTAACATAGGAGTTTCTACTTCTAAAAATTTTTTGTTATTTAAATATTTTCTTATTAAATAAATAATTTTAATTCTCTTTAAAAATGTTTTTTTTGTTTTAGTATTTATTATTAAATCTAGATATCTTTGGCGAAATTTTGACTCTTTATTTTTTAATTTATGAAATTTATCTGGTCAGTGTTTATATGATTTATTTAATAATTTAATATAATTGCATCTTATAGTTAATTCTTTTGTATTAGTTTTAAATAATATTCCTTCTAAATATATTATATCTCCGATTTTAATTTTTTTTATTACTAATGAATATATTTTTTTTATTTTTTTTTTATTTATTAATATTTGTATATTTCCTAAAATATCTTGTATATTAATAAATATATTATTACTCATATTTCTTTTAGAAATTACTCTGCCAGCTATTTTTTTATATATATTTTTTTTTTCAATTATTTTTTTAGGTATTTTAGAATATTGTTTAATAATACAATAAATATTATCTATTTTTTTATTATTCATATTTTTTTTTGTATTTTCTTTCTAAATTTTTTACTATAAATATATCTATATTACCGTTTAATACTTTTTGTATATTTTTAATTTTTATTTGTGATTTTATATCTTTAACTGTATTAAAATCTAAAATATACGTTCTAGTTTGATTACCTCAATTTATATTTGATTTTTTATGTTCTAGTTTTTTTGTTTTAAATTTTAATATTTTATTTCTTAATTGTATTAAAGCTTGTTTTTTATTTTTATGTTGTGATCTATTTTTTTTACATTGTGTTACGATACCTGTAGGTATATGTTTGATTCTTACTGCTGATTCGGTTCTATTAGCATGTTGACCTCCTGAACCAGAAGATTTATAGACATTTATTTGAATGTCATGAGATTTAATTTGATATTTTATTTTTTCAATATATTTTGTTTTAGGATAAACATATACTGAACTAAAAGATGTATGTCTTTTTTTGTTTGTTTTAAATGGACTTTGTCTTATAAGTCTATGTATTCCTATTTCATTTTTTAAATATCCATATGCATATCTACCTATTATTAGTAATGTTGCTGATTTTATCCCTGCTATTTCACCGTATGTTTTTTCTATTATTTTAGTTTTAAATTTTTTTTTTTCTGCTCATTTTATATACATTTTAAATATTATCAAAGATCAATCTTGTGCATCTGTTCCTCCTGAACCTGATTGAATGTTAATATAACAACTATTTCTATCTTTTTTCTTGTACAAAAAATTTTTTATTTTTATATATAAAATTTTTTGTTGAATTATAGAAATTTCTTTTTTAAAATTGTATTTTTTTTTATTTATTTTATATTTTTTAATTTTATTATATAAATATTTAATTTTTTTTTTTATTTTCTTTATTTTATTAATATTTTTTTCTAATATATTTTTTTTTATTAAAATTTTATTATTAAATAATATATTTTGTTGATTAATTTTTTCTAATATATTTTTATTTTTTTTTTTAATATTTTTAAAATTTATTAATTTTAAAAATTTTTTATATTTTATATATATTTTTTTAATTTTTTTATAAAGAATTTTTTTTTCTGACATTTTTATTGAAAATATAAATGAATTAATTAAATATGTTTTTTATGTAATTTATTTTGTATGAAATTTAGTTTTTTATTATGAATTCATAAAGAAATATAAAATATAGATTTATTTATAGATTGATAAATTAATTTTGTATCTTTTTTTATTGGTGGAGATAAAACAAATTTTTTTAAATCATATTGTTTTAATGGTCTACCTATGCCTATTCTTAATTGATAAAAATTATCTTTTTTAAAATATTTAATTATATTTTTAATACCATTATGTGTATTTTTTTTTCCAATATTTTTTTTTATTTTTACTGCCCCAGGGTTTAAATTAATTTCGTCATGTACTATTAAAATTTCTTTATTTTTTAAATGTAGTTTTTTTTTAATTATATATATATTTTCACCACATAAATTTATATATGTATTAGGAATATATAAATAAATTTCTTTATTTTTAATATTTTTTCTATATATTTTATTAAATTTTATTTTTTTTTTATTTAGAAATTTTTTTATAAATCATATTCCTACGTTGTGTCTAGTATTAAATAATTTTTTTTCTATATTTCCTATTCCTATAATGATTTTTATACACATATTTTTAAAAAGTAAAATTTAAATTATTAATAGATATTATATATTTTTTATTTTTAAATTACTATTTTAATTTTTTTAAAATTAATTATATTTATACTAAAATATATTATTATGTTATAAAATTGTTAATATATTATTAGGAGAGTATATTTATGGATAACAATTTTATTAAGTTTAAAATTAATAAAATTAATGAAAAATTAATTAAATTAGAAAAAATAATCAATTCTAATTTAGATTATAAAAGTAAAAAATATTTATCTTCGATACGTAAATATAAAAAATTATATAAAATTAAAAATTGTTTTGATATTTGGAAAAAGTATTCTAAAGAATTAATTTCTGCTAAATTATTAGTTTATGATAAAGAATTAAGTATTTTAGCTAAAGATGAAGTTAAAAAAATAAATATTCAAATTAATTTTTATTATAATAAATTAAAAAAATATTTATTAAATTTAAATAAAGATTCTAAAGATACTTTAAATGTTTATTTAGAAATACATGCTGGTACTGGAGGTCATGAAGCTTCTTTATTTGTTTATGATTTATTTAAAATGTATACTAAATACTCTGAATTAATGAATTGAAAAGTAAAATTAATAAATTTTCATAGTACTGAATTACATGGTTATAAAGAAATAGTTATAAAAATTATGGGTAAAAATGTTTATGGTCAATTAAAATTTGAATCAGGTGGACATAGAGTACAAAGAATTCCTTTAACTGAATCTCAAGGTAGAGTACATACTTCTACATGTATAGTGGCAGTTATACCTGATATTCCTAATGTAGACTTACCTGTTATACGTAATGAAGATATTAAAATAGATACATTTAGATCTTCTGGGGCAGGTGGACAACATGTTAATACTACAGATTCTGCTGTTCGTATTACTCATTTACCTACTAAAATAATAGTAGAATGTCAACAAGAAAGATCTCAACATAAAAATAAATCTAAAGCTTTAGAGGTATTAAAAGCTAGAATTTATTCTTATGAGTTAAATAAAAAGAATAAAGAATTTTTTTTTAAAAAAAAAAAATTGTTAGGTACTGGATATAGAAATGATCGTAATCGTACTTACAATTTTATTCAGAATCGTGTTACTGATCATCGTATTAACTTTACAGTTTATTCTTTAAATGAAATTTTAAATGGTAAATTAAATTTATTAATTATTCCTTTAATAGAAAAATATAAGAAAAATATTTAAATGAATATTTTACAATGATTAACTAATATTAATTTATATAAAATCAATAATTATATTAGTTATAATGATGCTTTTTTAATTTTAGAATATGTTTTAAAAAAAAATAAAATATGAATTTTATCTAATATTTTAAAAAAAATTAATTGTTATAAATTAGGTATTTTAAATTTTTATTTTATAAAAAGATTACGTGGTGAACCAATTTATTATATAATTAATAAAGGTTTTTTTAGAAATATTTCATATAAAATATATTCAGATATATTTATACCTCGTTGTGATACTGAATTAATGGTAGATTATGCTATAAATTTAATTAATTTAAATAATTTTTCTAATATTTTAGATTTAGGTACAGGATCTGGTGTAATAGCTTTATGTATTGCAAAATCTTGTATTAGAACTTCAGTAATAGGTGTGGATATTAATTTATTATGTATTTCTTTAGCTAAATATAACGCTAATTTTTTAAATATCAGTAATGTATCTTTTATAAAAAGTAATTGATTTTCTTCTTTAAATAATAAAAAAAATTTTTTTAATTTAATCATTAGTAATCCACCATATATTAATAATAATGATACTAGTTTAAATGTTATAAATAATTTACGTTTTGAATCTTATTGTTCTTTATTTTCAGAACATAATGGTCTTTCCGATATTTGAATTATAATAAATAATTCTTTTTATTTTTTAAAAAATAAAGGATGATTAATTTTAGAACATTCTCATGAACATAAAGATATAGTGAAGTATATTTTTTCTAAAAAATTTTATAATATTTTTAGTTATAAAGACTATAATAATTTATATCGTTTTACAATTGGTCAAAAGGATATTTTTTAATTTGTTACATTTTATTTAATACTTTTATACCTAATAATGATAAACATATTTTAATAATTTTGGCTATTATTGATATTAATTTTAATTTACTATTTTTTATTTTTTTATTTTTAATATTTTTTATTCTATTAGTTTCATAAAATTTGGAAAATAAAGATGTTATTTTATATAAATAATGACATATAATATGAGGATTACCTTGAGATGAAAGTTTTATTATTTCTTCTAAATTAGTTATTTCTTTGCATATATTAAATTCTATTTGATTGGAAATTTTTAATTTATTTTTTTTAATACTTTCTTTTATATTAGTATTATTTTTTTTTAATACAGATATTATTCTTGTATATGCATATTGCATATATGGTCCAGTATTATCTTTTAATGAAAGCATTTTTTTAATATCAAAAATATAATTTTTAATTCTATTTTTTGATAGATCATAATATTTTATAGCACTTATAGCTATCTCATAAGATATTTTATTTATTTTTTTTTCATTGTATATATTTCCTTTTTTAAAAGAAATTATTTTTTTTGTTGCTAAAATAGTTTTTTTAATTATTTTTTTAAGTTTTATATTTTTACCTTCTCTGGTTTTAAAAGGTTTACCAAATTTATTTAATATAGTACCAAAATCATAGTGTATTAGTTTTGTTTTTTTAGAGATATATTTAGCTTTTTTTACTATTGAAAATATTTGATATAAATATAATTTTTGTCTTGTATCTACTAAATAAATTATTTTATTTGTTTTAAATTTTTTATATCTATATTTTATAGAAGCTATTTCAGTAGTACTATATAAAAAACCTCCATCTTTTTTTTTTATTATTAATATATATTGTTTGTTTTTATTTTTAGTTTTTACTAAAACAGTTTTATTTTTTATATATGCTATTTTTTTTTTAACAAGATCTTCTACTATAGAAGGTAAAAATTTTTGGTAAAAGCTTTCTCCTATTATATTTTTTTTTGTAAGTTTTATATTTAATATTTTGTATATTTTTTCATTTTTTTTAATAGTTAATTTTATAATTTTTTTTCATATTTTTATTATTTTTTTTTTTTTTTTTTGTAATTGTACTACATATTTTCGAGATAAATTTGCAAATTTTGTATTTATTAAAAATTTTTTTTGAGCTTTTTTATAAATATTTTCTATTGTATTAATATTATTTATTTTTTTTTTTTTATATTTTTTAATTCAAGCAATTATCATACCAAATTGTGTTCCTCAGTCTCCTAAATGGTTAATTCTAATAACTTTATGACCTAAAAACTCTAATATATTTCCTATACTATCTCCTAAAATTGTGGATCTTAAATGTCCTATATGCATTTCTTTAGCAACATTAGGTGATGAATAATCTATAACTATATTTTTTTTTTTCTCTTTTATACCAAAATTTTTTATTTTTACATATTTATCAATTATTTTTCCAATTTTTTTTTTTTTAATAAAAATATTAATAAATCCTGGAGGAGTTATTTTAATTTTTTTAAATATTTTTTTTTTTTTAAATTTATTTTTAATTTTTTTAAATATATATTTAGGATGAAGTTTTTCTTTTTTTATTATTTCTATTATTCCATTAATTTGATAATCGCTAAATTTATTGTTTTGATGTATTTTGTAATTATATTTTTTTTTAGTTTTAATAGATTTAAATATATTTTCTATTGTTCTGTAAATTATTTTTTTTATATTCATAAAGTTAATTAATTAAATTATTTATTAAATACATTTATATATTAAATTGTTATATACTTATTATATAGTTTAAATTAATATTAACGTTTTAAATATATATAATAATTGTATGCGTAGTAATTATTGTGGCCGATTAAATATTAAAAATATTAATGAAAAAGTAAAATTATATGGTTGAGTACATAATATTAGAATTTTAAAAAAAATTATTTTTCTTGATTTACGTGATTATACAGGTATAGTTCAATGTTTTGTGAAAAAAAAGCAAAATAATATTTGAAATTTAGTAATTTCTTTAACTATTGAATCTTGTATTAAAATTTATGGAAAAATTTTTAAAAAAAAAAGTTTTAAAAATCAATTAGATTTAATAGAAATTTATATATATGATTTAATTATATATAATTACTCAAGTTCTTTACCTATTAATATAAATAGTAATAATTCTGAAAAAATTAGATTTAAGTATAGATATTTAGATTTACGAAGATTATGTATGTTTAAGATGCTTAAAATTAGATCTAAAATTAAATATTTATTACATAATTTTTTATATAAATATAATTTTTTAGACATAGAAACTCCTTATTTGTCTAAATCTTTTCCAGAAGGTGCAAAAGATTATATAGTTCCAAGTAGAATATATAAAGGTATGCATTATTCTTTACCACAATCACCTCAAATATTTAAACAATTATTAATGATTTCTGGTGTAGAAAAATATTATCAAATTGTTAAATGTTTTCGTGATGAAGATTTAAGATCTGATCGTCAACCAGAATTTACACAAATTGATATAGAATTATCTTTTTCTAATTTTAAAAATTTAAAATATTTAATAGAAAAAATAATTACAAAAATTTTTCTAATTTATAAAAAAATTGATTTATCTAATTCATTTAATTTATTAGATTATAAATATGTGATAGATAATTATGGTACTGATAAACCGGATTTGAGAAATCCTATAAAGTTTAATAAAAATATTTCTAATTTTTTTAAAGATTTTTTTCTTAAAGAAATAGGTAAAAAATTATATGTATTATCTATTGTATTATTAGTTAATATTGATAATAATATTAATTATTATAATAAAATTATAAGTTATTTAAAATTATATAATATATATAATTTAATATTTATTAAAATAATTTCTTTTAAAAATAATAAATTTTTATATAAAATATATGGTGATATTTTAAATTTAAATAATAATGTAATTCAAAAATTTATTTTAAAATTTAATTTAGGTGTAGGTGATATATTTTTTTTAATGTTATTTAAAAAAAAATTATTAACTGAATGTTTAGTACAAATTAGAAGTTTTTTTTGTAATTTATTTAATTTATTTAAAAAAAATGGTTATTTTCCAGTTTGGATAGTAAATTATCCAATGTTTTATTTTGATAAATATAATAAAATTAAAACTTTTCATCATCCTTTTACTATGCCTATAAATTTTAATAATTATTCTAATTATACTAATATATTGTCACATGCTTATGATTTAGTAATTAATGGTTATGAAATAGGTAGTGGATCAGTAAGAATACATGATTATAATTTACAATGTGAAATATTTAAAATTTTGAGTATTTCGACTACTAAAAATAGTAGATATAGTTTTTTTTTAGAAGCATTAAAGTATGGAGCTCCACCACATTTAGGTATAGCATTAGGTTTAGATCGTATTATAATGTTATTAACTAACATTAAAAGTATTAAAGATGTTATAGCTTTTCCTAAAACTACATCTGGATTTTGTTTATTAACTAATTCTCCTAATTAAATTATAAAATGGTTAAAAGAATTATAGGTATTGATCCTGGATCATATTGTACTGGTTATGGAATAATAGAAATTGTAGATTCTAAAATTATTTGTATTAATAGAGGTTGTATTAAAACTAATTCTAATTATTTTTTTCATAGATTACAAATTATTTATTTAGAAATATTAAATATTTTATTAAATTTTAAACCTGAAAATTTAGTTATTGAAAAAAGCTATATTTATAAAAATTATTCATCTATTATACGATTAAATCAAGTTAGTGGAGTAATAATATTAGCTGCTATAAATAATTTTATTTCTATATTTGAATATTCTGTAACTAAAATTAGAAAATGTATTGTTAATAAAGGTAATGTTGATAAAAAATATATTAATTCAATTATATGTAAATTATTTAAAATAAAGGAAGTAAATTTAAATATTACAGATGCTTTAGCTGTTGCTGTTGCACATAGTAATTACTTAAATACATTAAAATAATGTATATAAATAAATTATTTTTCTTGTATAATTTTAAAGATTAGTTTATTATTTATTTAATATTTAATATTAAATAACAAGTTTTTTAGAAAGGTAATAT